>JAIUNH010000126.1 GCA_020161965.1 Pseudomonadota bacterium | reverse complement strand
CGTTACCGAAGGCCTGGTGAACGAAGAATTCGTGCGCGCGAATTGCGATCTCGCCGAGTTCAATCGCTGGGCCGCGTTCGTGGCCGAGGAGCGCAATTCGCCGGGAGCGATTGCGACGGTGTCGGGCGTTCCGGCCGAAACGATCCGCGAAGCCGCGCGGCTTTACGCGACGGGCGGCAATGCCGCGATCTATTACGGGCTGGGCGTGACCGAGCATAGCCAGGGCTCGACCTCGGTCATGGCGATCGCGAATCTTGCGATGGCGACGGGCAATATCGGCCGCCCCGGCGTGGGCGTAAACCCGTTGCGCGGCCAGAACAACGTGCAGGGCGCTTGCGACATGGGCTCCTTCCCGCACGAGCTGTCGGGCTATCGGCATGTTTCCGATGATGGTGCGCGCGCGATGTTTGAAACCCTGTGGGGCGTGTCGCTCGACAAGGAACCGGGCTTGCGCATTCCCAACATGCTCGATGCGGCCGTGCAGGGCACCTTCAAAGGCCTCTACATCCAAGGCGAAGACATCCTGCAATCTGATCCCGATACGCGCCATGTCGCGAAGGGGTTGGGGGCGATGGAATGCGTGATCGTGCAGGATTTGTTCCTGAACGAGACCGCGAACTACGCCCATATCTTCCTGCCGGGTTCGACCTTCCTGGAAAAGGACGGCACGTTCACCAATGCCGAGCGGCGCATCCAGCGCGTGCGCAAGGTGATGCGCCCGCGCAACGGCATGGGCGATTGGGAAGTGACGCTTGCCTTCGCCAAGGCCTTGGGCTTTGCGATGGATTACGCGCATCCCGGCCAGATCATGGACGAGATCGCGGCCGTGACCCCCACGTTCAAGGGTGTGTCCTACGCGAAGCTCGACGAACTCGGTTCCGTCCAGTGGCCATGCAACGACAAGGCGCCGGAAGGCACGCCGGTCATGCATGTCGGCGGGTTCGTGCGCGGCAAGGGCCGTTTCATGATCACGGAATACGTGGCGACGGACGAGCGCGTCGGTCCGCGCTTTCCGCTGCTGCTGACCACGGGCCGCATCCTCAGCCAGTACAATGTCGGCGCCCAAACGCGGCGCACGGCGAATGTCGTCTGGCACGAGGAAGACCGGCTGGAGATCAATCCGCACGACGCGGAAGAACGCGGCATCCGCGATGGCGATTGGGTCGCGGTGCGCAGCCGGGCGGGCGAGACGGCCTTGCGCGCCTTGATCACCGATCGCGTGGCGGCGGGCGTGGTCTATACGACGTTCCATCATCCCGACACGCAAGCCAATGTCGTGACGACCGATTATTCGGATTGGGCGACGAATTGCCCCGAATACAAGGTGACGGCCGTGCAATGCATGCCGTCCAACGGACCCAGCGATTGGCAGACGCGCTATCGCGAACGCGCCGAGCAATCGCGGCGGATCGCCAAACCGGCGGAGGTGGCGGAATGACCGACGCATTCAAGCCCGCGCATCGCGTTCCCAATACCGTGTGGCGCGGCGATGCGCCGAAGCCGGGTGCGCGCCATGTGCCCGAGGAAACGGCGATCGCCTTCACCTATGACCGCGCGACGCATGCGGTGATGATGGCGAGCCCCGCCGATCTCGAGGATTTCGCCCTCGGCTTCTCGCTGAACGAAGGCATCGTTGCGTCGCCCGCCGAGATCGAGGAAATCGAGATCCGCCCGACGGACGAGGGGATCGAATTACGCATGGTGTTGGCGGGCAGCCGTGCCGACGCTTTCGTCGAGCGGCGCCGTTATCTGGCCGGGCCCACGGGTTGCGGTCTGTGCGGCATCGACAGTTTGAAGGAAGCGACCAAGACGCCGTCGGTCGTGACTGCCGATGCGCGTGTGAGCGTCGCCGATATTCGCGCTTCCGTCGCGGCGTTGCCCGCCGCGCAGTCGTTGCATCGCCTGACCCATGCCGCACACGGCGCCGCGTTCTGGACGCGCGGCGAAGGGCTCGTGCGCTTACGCGAAGACGTCGGCCGCCACAACGCGCTCGACAAGCTGGCGGGCGCCTTGGCGCGCGAAGGGCGCCGCGCGGAAACCGGCATCGTCGTGTTGACCAGCCGCGTGTCGGTCGAGCTCGTGCAGAAAGCGGCGATGATGGGCGCGCCCGTGCTCGTCGCCGTCTCGGCGCCCACGGCATTGGCGATCCGCACGGCCGAGGCGGCGGGGATCACGCTGATCGGCATCGCGCGCGACGACGGGTTCGAGGTGTTCACCCATCGCGCGCGCATCGCCGAGAAGGCGGCCCGCGATGTCGCCTGAGAAGCTCGTCCACATGGCGAATCAGATCGGCAAATTCTTCGCCCATCAGGGCGAAGGGGCGCCCGCTGAAATCGCGACGCATTTGAGGAAGTTCTGGGCGCCCAGTATGCGGGCGGAAATCGTCGCGCATCTCGATGCGGGCGGATCGGGCCTTGATCCGTTCGTGCGCCAAGCGGTCGAGACGCTGCGCCAGTAGGCCGTTCCGCGCCGCGAAAGCTTGCCCCGCGCGCCCGACACCGGCATTAAGGGGGGATCCGCCTGTCCGGGAGCCCCCTGAATGACCCTCCGTATCGTCGACGTCCGCGAAGTCACCAAGCCGATCTCGTCGCCCATCCGCAACGCCTATATCGATTTCTCGAAAATGACGTCGAGCTTGGTGGCGGTCGTCACCAATGTGGAGCGCAACGGCAAAACGGTCGTCGGCTACGGCTTCAATTCGAACGGGCGCTACGGCCAAGGCGGGCTGATCCGCGAGCGTTTCGCCGACCGGCTGAAGGAAGCCGATCCCAAATCGCTGCTCGACGCGACGGGCGAGAATATCGACCCGGACAAAGCCTGGGCGGCGATGATGAAGAACGAGAAGCCGGGCGGGCATGGCGAGCGTTCGGTCGCGGTCGGCACGCTCGACATGGCGATCTGGGACGCCGTCGCCAAAATCGCCGGCAAGCCGCTGTTCCGGTTGCTCGCCGAGCGCCACGGCCGCACGGCGAACCCGCGCGTCTTCGTCTATGCCGCCGGCGGCTATTATTATCCGGGCAAGGATAATTCCGCGTTGCGCAAGGAGATGCGCGGCTATCTCGAGCGCGGCTACAACGTCGTGAAAATGAAAATCGGCGGCGCTTCCATCGCCGAGGATCGCGGCCGCATCGAAGCGGTGCTCGAGGAAATCGGGCCGAAGAACCAGCTCGCGGTCGACGCCAATGGGCGCTTCGACCTCGAAACCGCGATCGCTTACGCCAAGATGCTGCGCGACTATCCGCTGTTCTGGTACGAGGAAGCGGGCGATCCGTTGGACTATCACGTGCAAGCGTCGCTGGCCGAGTTCTATCCCGGCCCCATGGCGACGGGCGAAAACCTGTTCAGCCATCAAGACGCGCGCAACCTGATCCGCTATGGCGGCATGCGCCCCGATCGCGATTGGCTGCAATTCGATTGCGCGCTGTCCTACGGCTTGTGCGAATACCAGCGCACACTGGAAGTCCTGAAGACATATGGCTGGTCGCCCAGCCGCTGCGTGCCGCATGGCGGGCATCAGATGTCGCTGAACATCGCGGCCGGTCTCGGCCTCGGCGGGAACGAGAGCTATCCCGATCTGTTCCAGCCTTATGGCGGCTTCCCGGACGGCGTGAAGGTGATCGACGGGCACATCACCATGCCCGATCTGCCTGGCATCGGGTTCGAAGGTAAGTCGGACCTCTATGCCGAGATGAAGGCGCTGGCTTCCTGACGATGTATGTCGATGCCTTCATGACCCGCGCGATCGAATTGTCGGCGCAAGCGCTGACGGAGAAGGGCTGCGAGCCTTTCGGCGCCGTGGTCGTGAAGGACGGAAGGATCGTGGGGGAGGGCTACAACCATGCCGTCCAGCGCCACGATCCCACGTCGCATAGCGAGATCGAGGCGATCCGCGACGCGTGCCGCAATCTCGCGACGGTCGATCTGTCGCAAACCGAGATGTACACGTCGTGCGAGCCTTGCGCGCTTTGCGTCGCGGCGATGTTGGTCGCGGGCGTGGAGCGCGTCTACTACGCGGTCACGCTCGCGCAGTCGGACGCCGCGTTGGCGCATCTGGGTCAAGACAAGCGCCCCTACGAAATGGATGCGGCGGCTTTGCGCGTTCAGGTCGGCTTGCCGATGGAAGCACGCCGCTTGGCGTCGGAATCCCGCCGCGCCGACGATGCGAAAGCCGTCATCGATGCCTGGGCGCGCGCGCAAGAGCCGCGCTGACGCTTTTCGTTTTTCGCATTTCGCGAACGTAAACTTTGCGGCGACGCGGGCGAACGCGCCTGCGGCCGGAAAATTTCGGCCATAATTTGACAATGGACATATTTATCGCCCATATTGGTTCTCGGTACTACGCAAGTATTCCTTTCCTCGATCCTGACGGCATCCAAATTCGCCCCCGGCACGATGCGCATTCTCGACGATTACCGCGCCCTGTCGGGGCAGGAGAAAGCAGCGATCCTCCTGCTTTCGCTGGGCGAGGAGGTCGCGAGCAAGCTCTTCGCGCTGATGTCCGACGACGAGATCAAGGAATTGTCCCAGACCATGGCCGGGCTGGGCACGGTCAACGCGTCGATCATCGAACGGCTGGTCATCGAATTCGCGGATCAAATTTCGGCGACCGGCGCGCTGGCCGGCACGTTCGATTCCGCCGAGCGCTTCCTGGGCAAGGTCCTCGACAAGAAGCGCGCATCGGACATTCTCGACGAGATCCGCGGTCCGATGGGCCGCACGATGTGGGACAAGCTCGCCAACGTAAACGAGTCGATCCTCTCCAACTATCTCAAGAATGAATATCCGCAGACCGTCGCCGTCGTGCTGTCGAAGATCAAAGCCGACCATGCGGCGCGCGTGCTGGCGACGATGCCCGACGCTTTCGCGATGGAAGTCGTCATGCGCATGTTGCGCATGGAAAGCGTGGGAAAAGAGGTTTTAGAGGACGTCGAGCGCGTTCTTCGCACGGAATTCATGGCGAATATCGCCAAGCAGAACCGCCGCGACACGCACGAGATGATGGCCGACATCTTCAACGCCCTCGATCGGACGACGGAGGCGCGTTTCACCACGGCGCTGGAGGAGCGCAATCGGGATTCCGCAGAGCGGATCCGCGCGCTGATGTTCAAATTCGAGGATCTCTCGCGCCTCGATCCCGGCGGGGTGCAAACTTTGCTGCGCGCGGTCGACAAGTCGAAACTCGCCCTCGCCTTGAAAGGGGCGAACGAGGCGCTGCGCGATCTGTTCTTCTCAAACATGTCGGAACGCGCGGGGAAACTCTTGAAGGAAGAGATCGAGGCGCTGGGCCCGGTCCGCGCGCGCGACGTGATCGAAGCGCAAGGCGCGATGATCAGCACGGCGAAGGATCTCGCCGCGCGGGACGAAATTGTGTTGTCAAAAGGTGGAACAGGCGGCGATGACGATCTCATCTATTGAACTCGGCGCGGCGACGCGGCCGGTTCGTCATCCGATCCGGCCGATCGCGGGTATGAATGCGTCGTGCGTCGCATTTCGCAAAATTGACGGCGAAAAGATTCCTTGTCGCATTGCGGCAAATCAACTAGACAAACCCCTGAATCTATTGGAATACGGGCGGCGCCCTTCCGGGAATACGGTCGATGACCAGTGAGAGGCTGATGCACCAGCTGCGGGAGATCTTGTCGTCGATCTCCAGCGACCGCAGCCAATCGAATGTTGGTGTCGCCGCCGCCCTCGCCAAGCTGATTTTGGAACTGGGCGTTTCCGACAAGGTCTCGCGTTTCAGCATTCTATTGATCGAGCTGGTCAAGGCGATCATTCGCGAAGTCGAAAAGCCGGTGCGCAAGATGCTGGCGGACGAACTCGCGTCGGACTCGCGCGCGTCGCGCGGCATCGTGCGTGCACTGGCCGAGGACGATATCGACGTCGCCTGGCCGATCCTGTTGCGCAGCAAGTCGCTCGAAGATACCGACTTGATCGAGATCGCGATCAAGGGATCGATCCGCCATCGCCTGGCGATCGCGCAGCGCGAATTGGTCGAGGAAGTGGTCAGCGCCGCGGTGATGGCGTTCGGCGAACCGGAAGTCGCCAAGTCGCTTCTCGCCAATTCCGGCGCGCGCATTTCCGAACGCACCTTCGTGCGCATTACCGAACTCGCGAAGGAGTGGGGCGACATGCAGCCGCCGCTGGCGGCGCGTCCCGACCTGCCCGCGACGATCGCGCTCGAAATGCTCGAATGGGCGATCGACGGCGTGCACGAGCGGCTCTATGCCGCGATCGGCGGCGACAAGGCCAAACTGCGGCGCATCGTACTGTCGGCGTTGGACGGCGAGAAGATCGCCGGCGCGCCGCAGCCGGATGAAGTGGTCGAGCCGATCTATGGCCGCACCTATTTGCCGCGGAAATTCAAGGTTGCCGTCGCGGTGCCGCCGTCGAACGACGTAGATCTCTATGCCAACGATCTCGGCTTCATCGCCGTTGTCGATCAGGCGGGTGAGGTCGTCGGCTGGAACGTGGTGGCGGGCGGCGGCATGGGCATGACCCATGGCGAGCCGGACACCTATCCGCGCACCGCGGACATGCTCGGCTTCTGCGCCACGGATCAGGCCGTCGCGGTGGCCGAAGCGGTCGTGACCACGCAACGCGACTGGGGCGACCGTGCCAACCGCAAGCATGCGCGTCTCAAATACACCATCGAGGATCGCGGGCTGGACAATTTTCGCGCCGAAGTCGCGCGTCGCGCGGGAATCACGTTCGGGGAGCCGAAACCGTTTGTGTTCACCGCGATGGGCGATCGCTACGGCTGGGTCGAGAGCGGCGACGGCCGGGCGCATCTCACCTTGTACGTGCAGAACGGCCGTGTTCAGGATGGTGGTGTCGGACACGATCAGATGTCGGCGTTGCGGCAGATCGCCGAGCTGGGCGTCGGTGATTTCCGTATCACCCCGAACCAGAATCTGATCATCGCCAATATCCCCCTCGCGCATCAGGACGCGGTGAACCGCATCGCCAAGGCCGCGGGTCTGCTGGCGCCATGGTCGGGCCTGCGGCGCAATGCGATGGCCTGTGTCGCATTGCCGACCTGCGGTCTCGCGCTGGCGGAAAGCGAACGCTATCTGCCGACCTTGCTCGATGCGCTCGACGACAGCCTTGCGCGTCACGGCCTGTCCGCCGACGACATTGTCATCCGCATGACCGGCTGCCCCAACGGCTGCGCGCGGCCCTATCTGGCCGAGATCGGTTTGGTCGGGAAAGGGCCGGGCCGATACAATCTCTATCTCGGCGCGGCGTTCGACGGATCGCGTCTGTCCAAGCTCTATGCGGAAGACCTCGATCACGAAGGCGTCGTCGCCGCGCTCGACCCGGTGTTCGCGGCTTATGCGACGGATCGGCAGGCCGGCGAGCGGTTCGGCGATTTCACGATCCGCGCCGGCTTTGTCGCGCGCACGTCGAACGGGCGCGACTTCCATGCCAATGTCCGGGGGCGCGTATCATGACGGGTCGCGTTCCCGCCGATCTTGCGCCCGCTCGGATGCAGCCTCTGGCGCGGCTGCCGTTGTTCTTTGCGCTGCAGGGCCGGCGGGTGGTGATCGCCGGCGGGACGCCGGCGGTGGCGTGGAAAACAGAGCTGATGTCGGCGGCCGGCGCCACGGTCGCGGTCTATGCGGCGGCGCCGTGCGAGGAACTGCGCGCCGTCGCGGTGTCGCCGCCCGACGGGCCGATCGTCATTCAGCAGCGCGCGTGGACGCCGGGTGATCTTCCCGGCGCGGCGCTCGCCATTGGCGGGTTCGGCGATGACGATGAGGCGCGGCAATTTGCCGAGGCGGCCCGCGCCGCCGGCGTTCCGGTCAATGTGATCGACAAGCCGGCGTTCTGCGATGTCTCGTTCGGCGCCATCGTCAACCGCTCGCCGCTGGTGATCGGTATCTCGACGGACGGAGCCGCACCGGTGTTCGCGCAGGCTATACGCGCCAAGATCGAGGGCCTGCTGCCGTCCGGTCTGGCACGCTGGGCTCAGGCGGCGGCGCGCTGGCGCGAGGCGGTGAAAGCATCCGGCCTGTCGTTCGCCGGACGGCGCAGGGTCTGGCAGGCGCTCACCGCCACGGCGATGACGCAGCCGAACCGCGCGCCGGAAGAGCGCGACCTCGCCGATATGATCGATCAGGTGCGCGGCATCGGTTCCGCCGCGGATGCCGGTACCGTGACGCTGGTGGGTGCGGGGCCGGGCGATCCGGAGCTGCTGACCTTGCGCGCCGTGCGTGCGCTGCAGTCCGCCGATGTGATCCTGTTTGACGATCTGGTGTCACAGCCGGTGCTGGATTTCGCGCGGCGCGAGGCCCGCAAGATCCTGGTCGGCAAGACCGGTCATGGACCGGCCTGCCAGCAGAGCGACATCAATGCGCTGATGGTGAAGCTCGTGCGCGAGGGCCGCCGCGTCGTTCGTCTCAAGGGCGGCGATCCGCTGGTGTTCGCCCGCGCGACCGAGGAGATCGACGCCTGCCGCGCCGCATCCATTCCGGTGACGATCGTGCCGGGGATTTCCGCGGCACAGGGCGCGGCGAGCGACCTCGGCGTGCCGCTGACCGGGCGCGGCCGCGCGCGCCGCGTCCAGTACGTCACCGCGCATGCGAAGGACGGCAATCTGCCCGCTCTCGACTGGCGCAGTCTTGCCGATCCGGACGCGACCACGGCGATCTACATGCCGCGCGGCCATCTCGCCGCGCTGGTGGAGAAGATCATCGCCGCCGGCCTGCCGCCCGGCACGCCCGCCGCCGCCGTTGTCAACGCGACGCGCGAGAACCGCCGCAGCGTCGTCACCACGGTTCGGATGCTGCCTACGGTCATCACGACATTGCCGTCCGAGGGGCCGTTGATGGTGCTCATCGGGGCGGCGATGAGCGAAGAA
>JAIUNH010000125.1 GCA_020161965.1 Pseudomonadota bacterium | reverse complement strand
GCCCCGCACACTTCATCCAAGGCTCCAATCCCAGGATACTGCGCGGCAGAACGCGAATCGGCAGGCCCATATCCTTCATCACGTCGTGTACGACCGACGCGAAACAAGCGCCGAGGCGATCGGCCAAGCTCATCGCCGCACGCCCGCGAAAAAATTGACGGATTTTTGAGCATTCACCCGCATCGACCGATCCTCCCCAACGCACTTGCTTAAGCCGAGCTTAAAGACGGCGGCGAGGATCGCAATTCCAAAAACTTTGGATCGACATGCCAATGCGACGGAATGTATAAATCCGCGGTCGCGCATCCATCGACGGTATCGGACAAGTATCCGAACTGCGACATGCGCGGACGACAGGGAGGAAATGGAATGAAGCGTATTCTCGCATACGCCGCTGCGGCGGGTATTTTGGCCGCGGCCGCTTTGCCGGCATCGGCGCAGGAAAAACTCGAAGTCTGGTGGGTGAAGGGCTTCTACAAGGCCGAAGACGACGCGCTGTTCGAAGCGATCCGCAAATTCGAAGGCAAGACCGGCGTCAAGGTCGAGCTTTCGCAATACGCCATTCAGGACATGATTCCGAAGACCGTCGCGGCGTTGGACGCGCGCACGGTGCCGGACGTGGCCTATGCGGACGTCTACGACTTCCAAGTCACCGGCAAATGGGCCTTCGAAGGCCGCCTGGAAGACATCAGTAGCGTCATCACGCCGATGCTGAACACCTTCGCGCCCAACACGGTTGAAACGACCTTGCTGTGGAACGACGTGGCGAAGAAGCGCGCTTATTACGCCTTCCCGCTGAAGCAGCAGACGATGCACGTGCAGTACTGGCGCGATCTGTTGAGCCAGTCCGGCTTCAAGGAAAGCGATATTCCGAAGACCTGGGCCGATTATTGGTCGTTCTGGTGCGACAAGGTGCAGCCCGGTTATCGCCGCGCCACCGGTACGCGCGGCTTCGCCATCGGTCAGCCGATGGGTGTCGACTCGTCCGACTCCTTCTACTCGTTCCTGACCTTCATGGACGCCTACGGCGTCAAGCTGGTCGACGACGACGGGAAGCTGCTGGTCGATCAACCCAATGTGCGCCAAGGCCTGATCGGCGCGCTGACCGACTACACCGCGCCCTACACCAAGGGCTGCGTGCCGCCGTCGGCGACGAGCTGGAAGGACCCGGACAACAACGTCGCCTTCCACAACCGCACGAACGTGATGACGCATAACGCGACCATCTCGATCGCGGCCAAGTGGCTCGACGACATGAACAACGCATCGCTCACGGCCGAACAGCGCGCCGAAGCCAAGAAGAACTACGAGGAGAACATCGCGACCGCGGGCTTCCCGGCCCGTCCGAACGGTCAGCCGATGGTCTACCGCGCCGCCGTCAAGACCGGCGTCGTGTTCTCCGAGGCGCGCAACAAGAACCGCGCCAAGGAGTTCGTGGCCTTCCTGCTGCAGGAAGAAAACCTGACGCCGTACGTGGAAGGCGCGCTCGGTCGCTGGTTCCCCGTCACCAAGAACGCGCAGCAAGCCGCGTTCTGGCGCGCGGACAAGCATCGCCAAGCGGTGCAGGAGCAGTTCGCGGCGGGCACCGTGTCCTTCGAGTTCACCAAGAACTGGAAGTTCACGATCCTCAACAACGAAAACGTCTGGGCCAAGGCGATGAACCGCGTCGCCAGCGAAAAATGGCCGGTCGATCGCGCGGTCGACGAAATGATCGCGCGCATCAAGCAAGTCGCCGGCTAAGCCGGAACACGTGAGGCCTCCGCCATCCGCAAGGATGGTGGAGGCCTTTTTTCCAGATGCGAGCGACGCCATGACCAGTGCCGCCAACACCGCACCGATCGCCGCCCCTGCCGCGTCGCCCAAAAAGGACGACGGCGGCTGGCAATGGTGGGGCACGCTTTTGGTGGCGCCCTATCTCGCCGTGTTCGCGGTGTTCGTGCTCTATCCGGTCGGCTACGGCTTCTGGCTCGGCCACAATCTCGAAAGCTATGTCGAGATCTTCCACGACCCGATCTTTCTGCGCGCGGCGGTGAACACGGTGCTGTTCCTGCTGATCGCCGTGAACCTGAAAATGTTCGTGGCGCTGCTGCTGTCGGGTTTCTTCGCCATTCCGCGCTGGTGGATCCGCATTCTGGGGCTGTTGTTCATCCTGCCCTGGGCGGTGCCGTCGATCCCCACGATCCTGTCCTTCCGCTTCATGCTGAATCCGGAATGGGGCGTCATCAACCAGCTTTATTTCAAGCTGACTTTCGAAGACGGACCCAACTGGCTCAACGATCCGATCCTGGCGTTGAGCCTGTCGATGATGGTCCATATCTGGAAGTCGCTGCCGTTCTGGACGCTGATCCTGCTGGCCGGGCGCCTTGCCATCGCCAAGGAGATGTACGAGGCCGCGTCGATCGACGGCGCGAGCGGCGCGCAGAAATTCCTGCACATCACTTGGCCGTCGATGCGCCAGCTTTACGTGACCTGCACGATCCTTTCGATGTTCTTCACGCTAGGCGATTTCAACAGCGTCTATCTGCTGACCGGCGGCGGCCCCGCCGACCTTACGCATGTGCTGGCGACACTTGGCATTCGCTATATCCGGCTCGACCGCGTCGATCTCGCCATGGCGACGATCATCTGCGCGCTGCCGGTGATGCTGCCGATGATGATCTACATGATGCGCCGCTTGTCGAAGTAGGAACCGGGAAATGCGCAAAATCGTCGGCGAAGCCCGCCTGCTGCTGATCGGCATTCCCGTCCTGCTATGGACGGCGATTCCGCTCTATCACATGATGCTGTTCGCGCTGTCGCCCAAGGAAGCGGCGTTCAAGGGCAATCTGTGGCCCGACCATCCGACCTTGCGCAATTTCGAGCTCGTCTTCCAGCAGAAGCACTATTACCTCAACAATCTTTGGCACCAGATGTGGAACTCGCTGATCATCGCGCTGGCGGTCGGCTTGATCACATTGTTCGTCGCCACGGCCGCGGCCTTCGCGATCAGCCGCCTGCGCGTGCGCGGCGGGCGCATCATCATGAACATGGCGCTGCTGACCTATTTCGTCCCCGCCGCGTTCCTGGCGTTGCCCATGTACAAGGCGATGGCGACCTACCGCCTGATCAACACCCAATGGGCGCTGATCCTCGCGATGGTGACGATCGCCACCCCCTACGCGATCTGGGTGCTGAAACAGGCGGCCGACAAATTGCCGGCGGAATTGGACGAAGCCGCGATCGTCGACGGCGCCACGGCGCCGCAATTGTTCCGCCACGTCTTCGTGCCGCTGATGGCGCCGTCGATGGTGGCCGTGGGCACGTATGCGCTGCTGCTGGCGTGGAACGAATATCTCTACGCTTTCCTGCTGCTATCGCGCGACGTGGACACGACCTTGGCCGTGGCGCTGGGCGCTTTCCTGTCGGCCGACGATTCGCCGTGGGAGTTGCTGATGACCACCGGCGTGATCTACGCTTTGCCGCCGGCCGCGATCTATTACACGTTCCGCCGCTACATGGCGGCGGACCTCACCTCCGGTTCCGTCAAAACGTGATGCTGAGCGACGCCGAGATTTCGCATTACCACCGCGAAGGCTATGTCGTGCCGGGCTTGCGCCTGCCGCCCGCACGGCTGGCGAGTCTGCGTGCGACACTCGACCGCTTGATCGCCGAGAATCCGGGCATCCGTCCGGAACGCCTCGTCAGCGCGCATATCGAAGGCCAGAACGCCGAGGGCGTGAAAGGCAGCGCCGATTTCCTCGACATGGCACGCGATCCCGCGATCGTCGATGCCGTGTCGCAGTTGATCGGCCCCGATGTGATCCTGTGGGGCTGCCAGATTTTCTGCAAACCCGGCGGCAATGGCATGGAAGTGCCGTTCCATCAGGACGGGCATTACTGGCCGATCCGGCCGCTCGCGACCTGCACGGTGTGGGTGGCGCTGGACGATTCGAAGATCGAGAACGGGTGCCTGCGCATCGTGCCGCGCTCGCATGCGTCGCGCGAATTGCTCGCCCATATGCGCGAAGACCGCGACGACGTCGTGCTCAACCAACGCGTCGCCGATCCCGGTTTCGATCCGTCCACCGCGGCGGATATCGAGTTGGAAGCCGGGCAGATGTCGATGCACGACATTTTCGCGATCCACGGTTCCAACCCCAATCGCAGCCCGAAGCGGCGCGCGGGCGTCGCCATCCGCTATATGCCCGGATCGTCCGTTTTCGGGCGCGACATCATCGAGCCGAGTGACGCCAGCGGCTATAAGGTCGATTTCTCGACAAGGCCGATCTGGTTGCTGAAGGGCCAGGACCGCACCGGCCGCAACGATTTCAAAGTCGGTCACGCGCAGGCCTGAGTTGCGCCGCACGGGATTGCGGGCGCCGCCTGGCCCTCGCTATCGTGACCGCCGCAATCGCAGGGAGGATCGGCTTATGGAATATCGTCGTCTCGGTCATTCGGGTCTTCGCGTGCCGGCCCTGAGTTTCGGCACGGGCACGTTCGGCGGCGGCAACGATTTCTTCAAAGCTTGGGGCTCGACCGATGCGGCGGGCGCCACGCGCCTCGTCGATATCTGCCTCGAGCACGGCCTTAACATGTTCGACAGCGCGTCCGGTTACTCGGCCGGTCTCGCCGAGGAAATTCTCGGCAAGGCAATCAAGGGCAAGCGCGACAAGGTGCTGATCTCGACCAAGGCGACCTTCCCCACCGGTCCCGGCCCCAACGATTACGGCTCCTCGCGCCAGTATCTGACCGAAGCGGTCGACAAGGCGCTGAAGCGTTTGCAAGTCGATCACATCGATCTGTTCCAGTTGCACGGCCAGGACTACAACACGCCGGTCGAAGAGACGCTGGCGACACTCGACGGCTTCGTGAAGGCGGGCAAGATCCGCTATATCGGCTGCTCGAATTTCTCGGGCTGGCATTTGATGAAGTCGCTGGCCGCGTCCGACCGTTACGGCTATCCGCGCTACGTGGCGCATCAGGCCTATTATTCGCTGCTCAACCGCGACTACGAATGGGAATTGCTGCCGCTGGGCCAGGACCAGGGCGTGGGTGCCGTCGTGTGGAGCCCGCTGGGCTGGGGCAAGCTCACCGGCCGCATCCGCCGCGGTCAGCCTGCACCGGCGGGGACGCGCGCCGCGCAGATCCCCGAGACGGGCCCGCGCTACGAGGAGGAACGGCTGCATCGCATCGTCGACGCGCTCGACATTGTGGCGAAGGATACGGGCAAGACGATCCCGCAGATCGCGCTGAACTGGCTGCTGCAGCAGAAGACGATCTCGACGCTGATCATCGGGGCGCGCGACGAGAAGCAATTGCTCGACAATCTCGGCGCCGTCGGCTGGAGCCTGTCGGCCGAGCATCGGGCCGCGCTGGAAGTGGCGAGCGACGTGACGCCCGCCTACCCCGTGTGGCACCAGCGCGGCTTCCCGATGCTGAACGAGAAGCGTTAGCTTCTTTTAGGCGCCGCCCGGCAAGGGCGCTGCGACGTCGATCACGCCCGACGCGCGCAGTTCCTGCCAGAAGGCCGCAGGCACCTTCTCGTTCAACGCCGCGCGGTCTTCGGCGATGCGTCCCGGCTGGCTCGCACCCGGGATCACCGCCGCGACGGCCTTATGGGCCAGCGAGAACTGCAAGCCCGCCGCTTTCATGCTGACGCCATGGCGGTCGGCGAGCGCCTTGATCGATGCGACCTTGGCGCGGATTTCCGGCGTCATGGGTGCGTATTCGAAATTCGGCCCGCCGACGAGCGCCCCCGAGCTATAGGGCCCGCCGACGACGATGCCGAGCCCGCGCGAAGCGACTTGCGGCATCACGCGTTGCAAGGCGCGCCCGTGATCGAGCAGCGTATAGCGCCCGGCCAGCAGGAAACCATCGGGGCGGTTCTTTTCGAGCCCCAGCAGCAATTCGATCGGCTCGACGCGATTGACGCCCAAGCCCCAGGCCTTGATCACGCCTTCGTCGCGCAAACGATCGAGCGTCTTGAAGGCTCCTTTACGCGCCGTCTCGAACACATCGAGCCATTCGTCGCCGTAGAAATCCTGCGCGACGTCATGGACCCAGACGATCTCGATCCGGTCGGTCTTCAGGCGCTTCAAACTGTCCTCGATCGAACGCATCGTGCCGTCGGACGTGTAGTCGTTGACGACCTTGTTGGCGCGGCCGTGCTTGAACACGTCGCCCTTTTCGCCGTTGTCGCGGGCGTTGACGTCTTCGAGCTCGTCGAGGATCACGCGCCCGACCTTGGTGCTGATGACGTAGTCGTCGCGCTTGCGCCCCGCCAGCGCCTCGCCCATGCGGATTTCGGCGAGACCCGCCCCATAAAAGGGGGCGTTGTCGAAATAGCGGATACCGTCGTTCCACGCAGCGTCGACGGTCGCGCGCGCTTCGGCCTCAGGGATCGCGCGAAACATGTTGCCGAGCGGTGCGGTGCCGAAACCGAGCTTGCCAGGAAGGATGTCTTTGAGAGCCATTGTCGTGACCTTTCAGATGAGAGAGAGGATTTCGGCGGCGACGGAAGCCGAAGATTGCGGGTTCTGGCCGGTAATCAGGCGGCCATGGCGGAACACGTTGGGCGTCCAATCGGCGGCGGCGTGATGGATGGCGCCGAGTTCCTTCAAGCGCGTTTCCAGCAGGAACGGCACTTTGTCCGCGGCACCGACCGCGCGTTCCTCGGCATCGGTGAAGGCGGCGACATGGCGGCCCGCGACGAAAGGCGTGCCGTCTTCGCGGCGCATGCCAGCGAACACGGCGGGCGCATGACACACGGCCGCGATCAGGCGGTTCGTCGCGTCGAAGCGGAACAGCAGATCGTGCAGCTTGCGGTTATAGGGCATGTCGAACACCGTGCCGTGGCCGCCGGGCAGATGGACCGCGTCGAAGGTTTCGGTGTCGAGCGTATCGAAGGCCGGCGTATCGGCAAGCTTGGCGATCGCGTCACGCCATTCAATCGCTTGTGCGGGGCTCGGATCGCTTTTCGGGTCGACCGGCACCTTGCCGCCGGCCATCGAGGCGACCGTCACCTGATGCCCCGCCTTGGTGAAGGCGGTGTAGGGAACGGCATGTTCCTCCAGCCAAAGACCGGTCGGCGTGCCATCGAGCATCCGGTCGTGGCTGGTGAGGACGAAGAGGATCTTGGACATGGGAGGCAACTCCTTTTGGATGACCCGATCATGTTCCCGCACCAACCATTCTAAAAATTTATTGTTTTGATTTTAGATATTCACAGATCATTATAACTGGATGCGCTACGACCTGAATTTGCTGCCCGTGTTCCTGGCCTTGATGGAGGAGCGCAATGTCACGCGCGCGGCCGCCAGGCTCGGCATCACCCAGCCCGCTTTGTCGAACGCGCTGGCGCGCTTGCGCGTCACGCTCAACGATCCGCTCTTCGTGCGTGAGCGCTACGGCATGCAGCCCACGCCCAAGGCACTGGAATTGGCACCCGCGATCTCCGGCGCCCTCGCCCGGCTCGACGATTTGATTTTAGGCCAGCGCGATTTCGATCCCGCGAAAGCCGAACGTCAGATCGTCATGGCACCCAACAGCTATGTCGAGTTCGCAATCGTACCGTCGATCGTCACGCAGCTGCGCGATTTGGCGCCGAAGATGAGCCTGCGCCTCGTGCCCTACGGCACCGACCTCGCCGAAACCGGCGTCATCTCCGGCCAGACCGCGATGGCGTTGGGTCGCATCATCGATCCGCCGGACAATCTGATCGTTCAGCATTTGATGAGCGACGGCCTGCAATGCGTTGTGCGCGCCGATCACCCACGCATCGGCAAACGCATCACCAAGCGCGAATATGAAAGCATGAAGCACGTCAACGTGCTCCCGCCCGGACGTTTGCGCGCAGGGTTATTCCAAGCGCTGCAGCGCCAAGGCTTGAAGCGCGACGTGGCGGTGTCGGTCACGCATTTTCTGGCGGTGCCCGAAATGATCGCGGCGACGGATTACTGTGCCACCTTGCCCACGCAGATATGCCGGCGTTTGACGCACGACAAGCGGCTTAAATTCATGCCGGCACCGGTGGACCTTGGCACGTTCCCCGTACAGATGGCGTGGCATGTGCGCTATCGCAACGACCCGGCGCATCGCTGGCTGCGCCAAGTCGTCGCCGATGTCTGCCGCGAGATCGCGGCCGAAACCGATTAAAACTCGACGTCGAGTTCTTCGACTTCCTCGGGTTCGGCCTTCGCCGCGTCGGTCCATTCGACCAAAGGCGGGAATTTCAGCATCGTGTCGCGATAGGCGGCACTGGCCGCATCGAGCTTCACGTTATAGGTGGCGAAGCGCGTGCACACGGGCGCGTACATCGCATCCGCCGCCGTCGGCTTCTTGCCGAACAGATAGGGCCCGCCATAGCGTTGCAGGCAATCGCGCCAGATTGCGATGACGCGTTCGATATCGGCCTGCGCACCCGCCCACACCTTGAACTGCGTATGGCGGGTTTTGAGATTCATCGGCAACGCCGAACGCAGATTCGCGAAGCCCGAATGCATTTCGCCGCACACCGCGCGGCAATGCGCGCGCGCGGCTTGGTCGGCGGGCCACAAACCCGCATCCGGCTTCACCTCGTGCAGATATTCGGCGATCGCCAGCGTGTCCCACACTTTGACCGGCCCATGTTCCAGGCACGGCACCAGGAAAGACGGCGATAAAAGCAGCAATTCGGCGCGGGTGGACGGATCGTCCAGCGACGCGACTTTCTCCGTGAATTCCAGCCCGGCCATCTTGCACAGCAGCCAGCCGCGCAAAGACCACGAGGAATAGTTCTTGCTACTGATGGTCAGTGTACTGGTCAGAGTACTGGTCATGGGCGCCTTTGCCATGACCGTTCTGAAAGCAAAATTCGAGCCGATCGCCGTGATGCTCTACTCGCTTTATCAATCGGCCGCCGATTCCATGCTCCCGGCGCGCGCCTTCGCGG
>JAIUNH010000124.1 GCA_020161965.1 Pseudomonadota bacterium | reverse complement strand
TGTGGCGCGGCGAAAGCATCGTGGCGCCGTTTCGCCAGCGCCCGAAAGTTTGGGCGCTCGGGATTTACGGGCTGTTCGGCTATCACGCCGCATATTTCGCAGCACTCGCGTTGGCGCCGCCGGTCGAAGCCAATCTGCTCAATTATCTTTGGCCGCTGCTGATCGTGCTGTTCGCGGGGCTTCTGCCGGGCGAACGCTTGCGCTGGTTCCATCTCGCGGGCGCGGCACTGGGCCTTGCCGGTTGCGTGCTGGTCGTCGGCGCGGGCGCCGGTGCGGCCGGCTTCGAAACCGCGCAGCTTTGGGGTTACGGTTTCGCCTTCGCCGCCGCGATCATCTGGTCGAGCTATTCGGTGCTGTCGCGCCGTTTCGGCGACGTGCCGACCGATGCGGTGACGGCGTTCTGTGCGGGCACGGCTGTGCTCGCCGCGATCTGCCATCTGATCTTCGAGAACGCCTATACCGGCACGCCCACGCAATGGGCCGCGTTGATCGGCATGGGCTTCGGCCCCGTCGGCCTCGCGTTTTATCTATGGGATGTCGGCATGAAAAAGGGCGACATCAAAGCGCTGGGGGCGGCGTCGTATCTCACGCCCATTCTGTCGACCGGCTTGCTGGTCGTGATGGGTGCGGGCCAAGCCTCGCTGACGCTCGCTTTCGCCTGCGCCTTGGTCGTGGGTGGCGCCGTGCTGGCGTCGAAAGACGTATTGTTTAAGCGGTAGGCGCCCAGCCTGGCGGCGCCATTTCGAAGCCCGCGAATTCGAAAGCCGGGCCCACGGTGCAGCCGACCAGAGTCCATGCGCCCAAGCTGCGGGCACTCTGCCAATGCGAGTCGGGCACGATGATCTGCGGCGCTTCGCCCTTGTCGAGAGCGGGGCCGAGGATATGCGTCGTGCGCGTCTTGCCGTCGGCCGAGAGGGCGAGTTCCAGTGGTGCGCCGGCGTAGTAATGCCAAATTTCCGCCGCGTCGACGTGATGCCAATGCGACACCTCGCCTTCGCGCAGTAAATAGTAGATCGCGGTCATCGCGCCACGCCCGCCATCGGCGGGTACATGCCGGAACGTCTCGCGATAGGCCCCGCCCTCCGGATGGGGGGCGAGGCCAAGCTTCGCGACGATCTGGTCGGCGGTCAGCATCACCCTTGCGGCACGGTCGCCTTGAACGAGGGACGTTCCTCGAGCTTGGCGATCGCGGCGGCGAGTTTCGGGCGCGTGGCGAGGACGTCGCCGAACACGTTGCGGAACTTCATCCAGCCCAGGCCGCAGGCGACGGCGATCTGGCCGATATTGAGCGGGCCCGACAGCGACGCAGCTTCGCTTTCGAGCTGGTCGAGGCCTTGAATGACCTTCTTGGTCTGGCCGTCGATCCATTCCTTCCAATGCAATTCCTTGGGGCGCAGGCCCAGCTCGTAGCGCACCAAAATGCCCGCATCGGTGATGCCGTCGCCCAACGCTTCCAAGCGCAGCGCTTGCCAGCGCGCCGAGCCCGATTCCGGAATCAGCTTGGCGCCGGAATGGAGGCTGTCGAGATAGCCGCAGATCACGCGGCTGTCGAACAGCTTATCGCCCGCATCGGTGACCAGCGTGGGCACTTTCATCAACGGATTGTCGGCCGCCAGTGCCGCACTGGGCTGATCGGGGCGCACGGCCATCGGCAGTTTCTCGATCTTGGAATCGAGACCCGCTTCGATCGCGACGATCATCACCTTGCGGACATAGGGGCTGGCGGTGCTGTAGGCGAGCTTCATGGACGGTTCCTTATCGTTATTCGAGGGCGTGAAATTAGCGCGAACCGCGTCCGCTCTCAACGCGGCGTCGTTCTCTGCTAAGCTGACGTGGTTATGTGGACCGACGTCGTCGATTTGCGCGATTTCTACGCTTCGCCCTTGGGCCAGGTGGCGCGCCGCCATGTCGCCGCGCATTTGCGCGCGATGTGGCCCGATGTCGCCGGACAATCGGTGCTGGGGCTGGGCTATGCCGTGCCCTATTTGCGCCCGTTCAAATCGCAGGCGTCGCGCGTGCTGGCGATGATGCCGGGCCCGCAAGGCGTGATGCATTGGCCGCCCGAAGGGCCGAACGCGACGGCGTTGGTCGAGGAAGAAGGACTGCCGCTGCCCGATATGTCGATCGATCGCGTGCTGCTGATCCATGCGCTCGAACACGCCGAATCCTTGCGCGTGCTGATGCGCGAGATCTGGC
This sequence comes from Pseudomonadota bacterium, assembly GCA_020161965.1. GTDB lineage: Bacteria > Pseudomonadota > Alphaproteobacteria > CACIAM-22H2 > CACIAM-22H2 > Tagaea. The sequence goes on along the minus strand of JAIUNH010000124.1, from coordinate 6,768 downwards.
GCGTGTTATCGCCCGCCGGCCGCGTGCTGATCGTCGTGCCCAACCGGCGCGGCATCTGGGCGCGGCTTGACCGCACGCCGTTCGGCCATGGGCACCCTTATACGGCGGGGCAGTTGTCGCGGCTGTTGCGCGAAAATCTGTTCGTGCCGCAGCAAACGCGCATGGGTCTGTTCATTCCGCCGCTCGGCGGATCGTTGTGGCTGCGCACGGCCAAAGCCTGGGAAGGGGCGGGGCGACGATTCTTCCCGGCCCTCGCGGGTGTCGCCATCGTCGAAGCGACCAAGACGCTCTATGCGCCCACGCCCGTTAAAAAACGTCTGCTGCTCCGCCGGCCGTCTTGGGTGCCCGAGGGCATGCGCCCGATCCCCAGCCCGCGCCATCAATGATTTTCCAAGAATTCGCGCCCGCAAAACTGAATCTGTCGCTGTCGGTCGTGGGCAAGCGCGCCGACGGCTATCACCTGCTCGAATCGCTCGTCGCCTTCGCCGATATCGGCGACCGGGTGACGGTCGAAGCCGCAGCGGAATTCTCGCTGACGATCGATGGGCCATTCGCCGCGTCGCTGAATGCAGACGTGGACAATCTCGTGTCGCGCGCCGCACATCTTTTCGCCGAACATCTGGGACGACGCGCGGATGTCGCCTTGCGCCTCACCAAGAATCTCCCGGTCGCCAGCGGGATCGGCGGCGGCTCGGCCGATGCGGCCGCCACGCTGCGCGTCTTGTCGAAGCTGTGGGCCGCTCCCATTCCCGCCGATCTGCCCGCCAAGCTCGGCGCCGACGTGCCCGTCTGTGTCGCCGGCGTACCCGCCTGGATGTCGGGCATCGGGGAGATCGTCGAACCCGCCGGCGCCTTGCCCGATTGGGGCGTGTTGCTGGCCAATCCGGGTGTGGCACTCGCCACGCCGGCGGTGTTCAAGACGCGGACCGGTGCGTTCTCGGTCGGGGGAAAATTCATGCCGTCGCTCGACGCCATCGCCGCCGCCGGGAACGATCTGGAGGCCCCGGCGATCGCGCTGGTTCCCGCCATCGCGACGGTTTTGGCGGCCTTGCGGGGCTTGCCGGGAATCCGTGTGGTGCGCATGTCGGGCAGCGGGGCGACGTGCTTCGCGCTGTTCGACCGGCCGGAAAACGCTGCCCAAGCCGCCAAGGCCTTGAAAGCCCAAGCACCTTCGGCTTGGTGGATCGCAGCGGGCAGGGTGGCATAAGCCCGGGCCCCGTGCCGTTGTCGGCAGCCCGAATGGGTGCTAAACCCCCGCCCCTCACCAGAGTTTTGGTCCGGAAAGCCCTATGTCCCAGAAAGTCGCGCTGATCACCGGTGTCACCGGCCAAGACGGCGCCTATCTCGCCGAGTTGCTGCTCCAAAAGGGTTACATCGTCCACGGCGTGAAGCGCCGGTCGTCCTCGTTCAACACGGGGCGCGTCGATCACCTTTACGCCGACCGGCACGAGCATGGCGTGCGCTTCTTCATGCATCACGGCGATCTGACCGATTCGACCAATCTGATCCGCCTGGTGCAGCAGACCCAGCCGGACGAGATCTACAATCTCGCGGCGCAGAGTCATGTCGCCGTCAGCTTCGAAAGCCCGGAATACACGGCGAATGCCGATGGTATTGGCACGCTGCGTCTGCTCGAAGCGATCCGCATTCTGGGCATGGAGAAAAAGTCGCGCTTCTATCAGGCGTCGACCTCCGAGCTTTACGGTCTGGTGCAGGAACGCCCGCAGCGCGAAACCACACCCTTCTATCCGCGCTCGCCTTACGCGGTCGCCAAGCTCTATGGCTATTGGATCACGGTGAACTACCGCGAAGCCTATGGCATGCACGCGTCGAACGGCATTCTGTTCAACCACGAAGGCCCGACGCGCGGCGAGACGTTCGTCACGCGCAAAATCACGCGCGCGGTGGCGGCGATCAAGCTCGGCCTGCAAAAGAAGCTCTATCTCGGCAATATCGATTCCTCGCGCGATTGGGGCCATGCCCGCGATTACGTCGAAGGCATGTGGATGATGCTGCAGCAGGACACGCCCGACGATTACGTGCTCGCGACCGGCGAAACGCAGACCGTGCGCCTGTTCGTCGAACTCGCCTTCAAGGAGATCGGCCGCCCGATCGAATGGAAGGGTCAGGGCGTCGACGAAAAGGGCCTGGACGCCAAGACCGGCGAAGTTCTGGTCGAGATCGACCCGGCCTATTTCCGCCCGACGGAAGTGGATTTCCTGCTCGGCGATCCGACCAAGGCGCACACCAAGCTCGGCTGGAAGCACAAGACCACCTTCCCGCAGCTGGTGAAGGAAATGGTCGACTCCGATCTCAAAATCGTCGAGCGCGAGCGCCATCGCAATGACCGCAGCGGCTGAATTCAGCCTTTCCGGCAAGAAGGTCTTCGTCGCCGGCCATAAGGGCATGGTCGGCTCGGCGATCGCGCGCCGCTTGGCACGCGAGAACTGCACGATCCTGACGGTCGACAAGCGCGAACTCGATCTGGGCGATCAGGCCAAGGTCCATGCCTGGCTCGCCGCCAACAAGCCCGACGCCGTGTTCCTGGCGGCGGCGCGCGTAGGCGGCATCCACGCCAACAATTCGCGGCCCGCCGAATTCCTGTACGACAATCTCGCGATCCAGAACGCGGTCATCCACGGGTCCTATCTTGCGGGCGTCAAAAAGCTGCTGTTCTTGGGCTCGACCTGCATCTATCCGCGCTTGGCGCCGCAGCCCATGCACGAGGACGCGTTGCTGACCGGCCCGCTGGAGCCGACCAACGAGTGGTACGCGATCGCCAAGATCGCGGGCCTCAAGATGTGTCAGGCCTATAAGAAGCAATACGGCGTCGATTTCATTTCGTGCATGCCGACCAATCTTTACGGGCCGCACGACAATTACGATCTCGAAATGGGCCATGTGCCCGCCGCGACGATCGTGAAGGTGCATCGCGCGGTCGTGGCCAACGCGCCGACCGTGCCTGTGTGGGGCGACGGCACGCCGTTGCGCGAATTCCTGCATGCAGACGATCTGGCCGACGCTTGCGTGTTCCTGATGCAGCGTTATTCGGGCACGGATGCGTTCAACGTGGGCACCGGCAAGGAAGTCTCGATCCGCGAATTCGTCGAAACGGTCGCGAAAGTGGCGGGCTACAAGGGCAAGCTGGAATTCGACACCAGCAAGCCCAACGGCGCCCCGCGCAAGTTGACCGACCCGTCGCGCCTGATGGCGCTGGGCTGGAAGCCCAAATACGACCTCGAAACCGGCTTGGCCCAGGCCTATCGCTGGTACGTGGAAAACCGGGCGCCGAAAGCGGCTTGATCGCGGACGCGTCCGGCGTTAGACAGTCGCGCGCCTGCTGGGGCGTCGCCAAGCGGTAAGGCACCGGTTTTTGGTACCGGCATTCCTAGGTTCGAATCCTAGCGCCCCAGCCACGCTCTCCCAAATCGCCGGAAGCAATATGTGCCGTTATTTCTTCGGAGCGGCGTTCGACGCCTTCAGTAGGGCGTCTAAGGAACCGGGCGGATTTCCGCTCGCGAGCATTCGCCGGAACGTGGCGTAGGCGTCCGTTTTGCTGCCATAGGCGCGCAGCGTGTCTTCGTCGTTCAGCCAAACATAGACGATCGTCTTGCTCGCGCTGTCGAACCGGAAAAACAGCCTGAACTGCTGATAAAATTTGGCCCGGAACCAATGCTTGTTCGCGGGGCCAAGCGCATCGCCCTGGCGGAATTTCTTGTCCGCCGGATTGGCCGGAATCACCTCATTGATGAGCCGATCGACCGCGTACAGCATCTTCGCGGCGTCCGATCCTTTGTATCCGGCCGAATCTCGCCGTTTTTCAGCCGCGACGGCCGCGATCAGCGCGTCGTACTGCGCATCGAACAGCGGATGGGTATAGAGCGCCCATCCATTGACGAGAGGTGCCGCAGCGCTTGCGGCTGGCGCAGCCGCCGCTTGGCCCTGCCGCGCCGTTCTTCGCGTCATTTGGCGAGCGGTGCGTCGAGATCGACCTTCATCCCCTTGACCAGATCAGCCGCGCGCGCGCGCGCTTTCTTGGAGAGAGGTTTGATCTTGCCGGGGTTCTCGACAATGTCCTTCTGGAGCAGTGCGAGGAATCTCGACAGGGCGGGATCCGTGTGCGCGCGCTCGGCGCGACGCAGCAGGACCATGCCGTCCGCCCGCACGACGTACTCGATCTTGTCGCGCCGGCCGACATTTAGGGCCTTGCGCACGGCGGTCGGGACCGTCGTCTGGTAGCGATCGGTTAAGGTCGCTTCGAGGTGCAGGATGGGCATATGCATTCGCTCCGGATTGGGATACGAAATGTAATGCATTTGCATTACAAAATCAATCGGCCCACCGACGCCGCCCCGCTCACCAGCGCGGGCGTTTCGGGTTCCAGTCGGGCCAGTATTTGCGCATTTCCGTGATGTCGTCGCGCTTGCGCAAGCCGCAGCGCTTCCAATTCTCGTGCATGCGCGCAAGTGCGGCGCGGTCGAGCGTCAGGCCGAAGCCCGGCTTGTCCTCCACGCGCACGCAGCCGTTATGGAATTGAATCAGGCCGCCTTCGATCACGTCGTCGTTCGCCCAGGGGTAATGCGTGTCGCACGCATAGGAAAGATTGGGCGTGGCGGCGGCCAGATGCGCCATCGCCGTCAGGCTGATGCCGAGATGCGAGTTCGAATGCATCGACAGGCCGATATCCCAGGTCCGGCACATCGCCGCGAGTTCGACCGTCGCGCGCAAGCCGCCCCAGAAATGATGGTCGGCGAGGATGACCTTCACCGCGCCCTTGGCGATCGTCTCGGGCATATGCTCGAACGCGACCGTGCACATATTGGTCGCGAGCGGCAGCTTCGTCTTGTTCTGCACCGCCGCCATGCCCGAGATCGTCGGCGTGGGATCTTCGAGATATTCGAGAATGCCTTCGAGTTGCGGCAGCAGCTTCAACGTCGTCTCGACCGTCCAGGCCGCGTTGGGATCGATGCGCAGCGGCATATGAGGGAAGGCGGCATGCAGCGCCTTCGATGTCTCGACCTCCAACGCCGGATCGAACACGCCGGCCTTGAGCTTCAGCGAGCCGAAGCCGTAGCGATCAGTCATCTCGCGCGCTTCGCGCACCATTTCCTCGGGCGTTTGCACGTTGCCCCAAGGATCGTTCCAGCCGTCGTCGAAATCCTTATGCCCGGCGAATTTGTAGAACAGATACGCGCTGAACGGCACGTCGCGCCGGCACGCCCCGCCGAGCAGATCGTAGACCGGCCGTTTGACGACATGGCCCATCGCGTCGAACGCGGCGACTTCGAGTGCGCCGAACACCCTTGGCAGCATGGTGACGAGCGCCGTGCGCGGCGAACCGTCGGTGGTGGGCGGCGAGAGCCGCGCGAGCGTTTCGCGGACGCGCGCTTGCATGGCGTTAATATCGAACACGTCGATCCCGGCCAGCGCATGTCCGCATTCGGTCAGGAGGTTGACCGTCGGGTCGTCGCCATAGGTTTCCGACAAACCGATCGTGCCGTCGTCGAGCACCATTTCGATGACGGAGCGCAAGGCCCAGGGTTCGTGCAACCCGCCGGCATTCAGCAGCGGTGGGTCGCGGAAGGCGAGCGGCGTGACGATCACATTCTTGATACGGGGCAAGTGCGTTTCCTCGGATTTGCGCGCGGGCGCTTGGTGTTATTCGCCTTGATCATCCACCCCGCGTGCCGCAAATTCCAGAGCAATCGCATGGCGCCGCCACATGCCCCGTGCACTTCATAGGGTCCCCCGCCATGGCGTTGCACAATATCGATTCCGTTTCGCTTCCCTCCGTGGTCACGCCGCTATTGGCGGCCGTGCTGATCGTTCTCAAGACGACCGGAATCGTTTCCGATACTGCCGCTTTGGTGTTGATCGTCGCGGCGGTGCTGCTGGGGGCGTGCGTCTTCGCCGCCGTGCATCACGCCGAAGTTTTGGCCGCACGCGTGGGCGAGCCGTTCGGGTCGATCATCCTGGCGGTCGCGGTCACGATCATCGAAGTGGCGCTGATCGTCTCGATCATGCTGGCGGCCGGGCCGGGCGGCGAAGTCGTGGCGCGCGACACGGTGTTCTCGGCGCTGATGATCGTGCTCAACGGCGTGATCGGCTTGTGTCTCGTGTTCGGCGGCAAGCGCCATCACGAGCAATCCTTCCAGCTCAACGCCGCCGCCGCCTCGCTCGCCGTGCTGGCGACGGTGTCGATCCTCGTTCTCGTTCTGCCGAACTACACGCTGAACGGGGCGGCGGGCAGCTATGCCGCCGTTCAGCTGCTGTTCGTCGGCACGGTGTGCCTCGTCATCTACGGCGTGTTCATCTTCATCCAGACGATTCGCCACCGCGACTATTTCATGGATGAAGCGGATGATCCTGAAGCCGGCGTGCCGCATAAGCCGCCCGCGAAGGTCACGCTGGTTAGCGTCGTGTTTCTGCCGTTGTCGCTGCTGATGGTCGTGCTGCTCGCCAAGACGCTGTCCGGGCCGCTCGAGGCGGGGATCGCGGCGGCCGGCCTGCCGCAGGCCTTCATCGGCGTGGTCATCGCCGCGATCGTGCTGCTGCCCGAAGGTATCGCCTCGGTGCGCGCGGCCCAACTCAATCGCCTGCAGAACGCGGTCAATCTCGTGCTGGGTTCGGCACTTGCCAGTATTTCGCTGACCGTGCCGGTCGTCGCGGTCGTGTCCGTCGTCGGCGGACTCGACCTCACGCTCGGCCTGCCGCCCGAACACATGGTGCTGCTGATCCTGACGCTGTTCGTCTCGACGCAGACGCTGG
>JAIUNH010000123.1 GCA_020161965.1 Pseudomonadota bacterium | reverse complement strand
GCGAAGGCGGGCTTGATCGGCCTCACCAAATCGCTCGGCAAGGAACTCGCCAAGTCGAACGTGCTGGTGAATTGCGTCACACCCGCCGTCGCCGAAACCGACATCCTGAAGCAGATGACCGAGGCGCATGTCGAATACATGCTGAGCAAGATCCCGATGGGCCGCTTCGTCCAAGTCGACGAAATCGCGTCCCTCGTGCTCTGGCTGTCCTCGCCGCTCTGCTCCTTCTCGACCGGTGCGGTCTTCGACATCACCGGCGGGCGCAGCACCTACTAGTTACAGCGACCAGCCGCCGTCGATTTTGAATTCGGCACCGGTGATGAAGCCGGATTCGTCGGAGGCCAGGAACAGCGCCAACGCGGCGATTTCCTCGGCCGTGCCGAAGCGGCCCATCGGCTGGCGGGCGAGGAAATCCTTGCGCGCCTGTTCGACGTCGGCCGCCGTGCCGATGCGGCCCTGCAGCGAGGGTGTGTCGACCGTGCCGGGGCAGATCGCGTTGCAGCGAATGCCGTGCTTCACGAAATCGCTGGCGACCGATTTGGTCAAGCCCACGACCGCCGCCTTCGACGCCGCGTAGACGAAGCGGTTGGGCGGGCCCTTCACCGGGCCGGCGCCCGACGACATGTTGACGATCGTGCCCTTCTTGCGTTCCAGCATCGCGGGCAGGAAGGCCTGGATCGTCCAGAACATCGAACGGACGTTCAGGTTCATCGAGAAATCCCAGGCCTTGTCGTCGCAGTCGAGGATCGTGCCGTTATGGACGAAGCCCGCACAGTTGAACATCACGTCGACGTTGGCGAATTCCTTGCCCGTCGCGAAAATCGCGGCGCGGTCCATGACGTCGAGCTTGCGCACGACGATGCCCTTATCGGCGAGATCGGCCATCTTGGCGGTGTCGAGATCGGTCGCGATCACCTTGGCGCCTTCGGCGTGGAAGGACAGCGCGCTGGCCCTGCCGATACCCTGCCCCGCCGCCGTCACGAACGCCGTCTTACCCGCCAACCGACCCGCCATCGCTTCCTCCTGGAATTTTGTGAGCGGCGATCCTGGCGCGCGGACGTAAAGGATGCAAGTGCTTGGCGCTGGCCGTTCGCATGACTAAAGTCGGGCGAATTCGGGGAGAAAACTCATGCGAATCCGGATCGCCCTTGCGGCCGTCGCAGCGTTGCTATTCGCCGCTCCTTTGCACGCGCAGGATCGCGGTATCGGCATCGTCGAAAAGAAGGTTTTCGCGCTGCCGAGCTACACCACCACCGGCGGCGTCCCGATTCCCGACGTCAAAATCGGCTGGGAAAGCTACGGCCGCCTCAACGCCGCGCGCGACAACGCGGTGATCGTGCCGCATTTCTTCTCCGGCAATTCCAACGCCGCCGGGCGCTATCGCTCCGACCAGCCTGCCCCCGGCTATTGGGATGCGATCATCGGGCCGGGCAAGGCGATCGACACCGACAAGTATTTCGTCGTCTCGGCCGACTCGCTGGTCAATCTCAACACGCGCGACGGCACGACAGTGACCACCGGTCCGGCTTCGATCGATCCCGCCACCGGCAAGCCCTACGGCATGCGCTTTCCCATCGTCACGATCCGCGACTTCGTGAACGTGCAGAAGGCGCTGCTGGATTCGTTGGGTGTTACGTCGGTGCACGCCGCCGTGGGCGCGTCGATGGGCGCCATGCAGGCGCTGGAATGGGCCGCCGCCTTCCCCGATTTCGTCAAGCGCGTCGTGCCCGTCATCGGCGTGGGCGAGGCCGATGCCTATACGATCGCGCGCCTGGGTGTTTGGGCGCAGCCCATCACGCTCGATCCCAATTTCAAGAACGGCGATTGGTATGGCGGGCCGGAACCGACGGCCGGCCTCGCCCTATCGCTCAAAATGGTGACGCTCGACGCGCGCGCCCATGGCTGGGCCGATGCGACGTTCGGACGGCGCTGGGCGGAGACGACCAAGAACCCGCTCGCGTCATGGGACAACCGCTTCGCGATCGACGCCACGCTCGACCAAGTCTCGCTTGCCCGTGCCCGCGTGTCGGACGCCAACCATTTTGTCTATCTCGTCCGCGCGAACCAGTTGTTCGTGACCGGCCACCAGAACAATCTGGAGGAAGGGCTGGGCCGCATCAAAGCGCGTGCGCTGTTCATTCCCGCCGAAAGCGATTTGCTGCTGCTGCCCGGCTACGCGCAAAAGGCCGTCGATATCCTGAAGCGCCAGGGCAAGCAGGCCGATATCGCCGTCATTCCCGGCAATGGCGGCCATTTGGACGGCGTGCTGTCCTTGACGCGCGTCGCCGACAAGCTCAAAGCGTTTCTCGACGAATAAAAACGAAGGATGGAAACATGACTCCCGCCCAAATGTTCGATCTCAAAGGCCGCGTGGCGCTGGTCACCGGCGGCTCGCGCGGTATCGGCTACGCGATGGCGACGGCGCTGGCCGGGGCCGGCGCCAAAGTCGTGCTCGCCGCGCGCAACGCGGCGGAAACGAAAGCGGCGGCGGAAAAGATCGGCGGCGATGCCGAAGCCTTCGACGTGACGGACGAGAAAGCGGCGATCGCGGCCCTCGACCGCATCGTCGAAAAACACGGGCGGCTCGATATCCTGATTTCGAACGCAGGGTCCGCGATCCGCAAGCCCTTGCTCGAGTATCCGACGTCCGATTTCGACGCGATCCTGGGCTCCCATCTGCGCGCAGGCTTCGTGCTGGGGCGCGAGGCCGCACGCCGCATGGTGCCCAATAAATGGGGCCGCATCCTTTACACCACGTCGCTGATGGCGCGTTCGGTGCGCCCGCAACAGGCGGCCTATGCCTCGGCCAAGACCGGCCTCGAAGGCCTCGTCCGCGCGATGGCGATCGAGCTCGCCCCGATGGGTGTGTTGGTCAACGGCATCGCGCCCGGTTTTTTCGTGACCGATTTGACCAAGGGCCTGCACCAGACCGACGCGTTCCGCGCCCAGGTCGAAGCGCGGGCCCCCATCGGCCGCTGGGGCATGCCGGAGGAACTGGCGGGCCCGGCATTGCTGCTGTGCTCGCCCGCCGGCAGCTACGTCACCGGCACGGTGCTGATCGTCGATGGCGGAACGTCGGTCGCGTTTTAGTTAGACGCTAGGCACCAGCGAAACACCCGTGCGGGCGAGCGCCAAATAGGCGGTCGACCCCACGGGCTTCGGGTTCGCCACGTCGCGATCGACGACGAACAATTCGCCGATCTCGGCCGCCAGCGTGTATTCCATATGCGTGCCGAGATACGCGGCCTTGCGGATCGTGCCGGGGATCGCCGGGCCTTGCGGCGCCGAGGCCGTCACGCTCAGCGATTCCGGGCGGATCGAGACTTTGCACGGACCGGTCTTGGTGCCGCGTGACGGCAATTCCAGCGACGTGACGCCGATCTTCACCAACGCTTGGTCGCCCGAGACGCGCTCCACCGTCGCGTCGATCAGATTCGAATCGCCCATGAAATCGGCCACGAACAAGCTGGCCGGCGCTTCGTACAACTCGCGCGGCGCGCCCATCTGGGCGATGCGCGCGTTGGACATGACGATCACGCGATCGGACACGGCAAGCGCTTCCTGCTGGTCGTGCGTCACGTAAGCGACGGTCAGGTTGAGATCGCGCTGCAGATCGCGGATATCCTCGCGCACGCGGCGGCGCAGCTTGGCGTCGAGATTCGACAGCGGCTCGTCGAACAGCAGAACCTGCGGTTCCATCGTCAGCGCGCGCGCCACGGCCACGCGCTGCTGCTGGCCGCCCGACAATTCCGACGGCAAGCGCAGATCGTAATCCTTGAGGCCGACCAGCGCCAATTTCTGGCGCGCGAGGTCGTAGGCGTCGGATTTCTTCTGCCCCGCGACCGTCGGCCCGTAGGCGACGTTGTCCAGCACGTTCATATGCGGGAACAGCGCGTAGGATTGGAACACCATCGACACGTCGCGATCGGCGGCGGACAAATTCGTCACGTCCTCGCCCGCGATCTTGATCTGGCCTTCGGTGGCGATTTCGAGACCGGCGATCAAGCGCAACGTCGTCGTCTTGCCGCAGCCCGAGGGGCCGAGCAGCGTGACCAGCGTGCCGGGTTCGATGGTGAACGACACGTCGCTCACCGCCGCGACCGTGCCATAGCGCTTGGTCACGTTGCGGAACTCGACCGAGGCCGGGCCCTTCTTCGTCGTGGATTTCGTCATCGTCCGTCCCTATTCCTCAATGTCCGCCGAGGGCGGCGGCCGTTTGTTGGCCGCGCCGCCCGAGCTGGCGGCGTCCGACGCCGAGCTGAATGATCACGATCGCCAGCGCCATCACGCCGATCAACACCGTCGAATAGGCGATGGCGAGCGCGAATTCGCCCGCCTCCACCCGGCCGACGATATAGGCGGTCGCCATGTTGTGGCGGGCACTCACCAAGAAGATCACGGCCGACACGGCCGTCATCGCGTGCACGAAGCTGAACACCAGCGTCGCCACGATCGCGGGCCGCAGCAGCGGCATCACGACGCGGCGCACCGTGGTGGCGGTACGCGCGCCCAGAGTCAGCGAGGCTTCGTCGAGGCTCTTGTCGATCTGCGACAAGGCCGCCATGCCCGCGCGCACGCCCACCGGCATGTTGCGGAACACGAAGCAGATGACGAGGATGAGGCCCGTGCCCGTCAATTCCAGCGGCGGCACGTTGAACGCGACGATATAAGACACGCCCACGACCGTGCCCGGAATGGCGAAGGACAGCATGGTCAGGAATTCGAAGGTGCGCTGGCCCGCGAATTTCGTGCGCGCCAGGATATAGGCGACGAGCAAACCCATGATACCGGTGAGCGGCGCCGAAATCGCCGAGACCTGGATCGTGGTGATGAGCGAATCCCACGCCGAACCCGAGAAGAACATGCCGCGCTCGGTCAGCTCCACGCGGAACGCGTCGAGATAATGGCGCCACGTGAATTCCAGATCGAAGCGGCCAATATCGCGCACGAAGCCGCCGAAGATCACGATCGCATAGGTGATCAGCGTGAACGCTGCCCACGGGATCGTTGTCCAATAAAGGATGCGCTTCAGCTTGCGCGGCAATTCCGCCGACAGGCCCGAATCGCCCTTGCCGGTGACGGTCACGTAGCTTTGCTTGCCCAGCCAGCGCATCTGAATCCAGAACGCGCCCAGCGTCATAATCAGCAGCAATATCGCCAGCACGGCGGCACGGCCGGGATCGTGCTGCGCGCCGACAATGGCGAAGAAGATCTTGGTCGACAGCACGTCGAAATTGCCGCCGAGAACGAGCGGGTTTCCGAAATCGGCGAGGCTTTCGACGAAGCCGAGCAGGAAGGCGGCGGCGAGACCCGGGCGCAGCAGCGGCCAGGTGACCGTGCGGAAGGTCTGCCAGCGCGAGGCGCCCAGCGTCTGCGAGGCTTCCTCCAGCGACGGGCTGATCGCTTCGACGACGCCGATCATCACCAGGAAGGCGACCGGGATCTGCGACAGAAGCTGCGAGATCAGCACGCCCGGCAGGCCGTAGATCCAGCGCGACGGCGGAATGCCGAACGCGACTTCCAGGAACCACGTGACGATGCCCGTGCGGCCGAACAGCACGATGATGGCGAGCGAGATCACGAAAGGCGGCGTGATGATCGGCAGGATGGTGAGTGCGCGCAGGCCTTTGCGCCAGGGCAGGCCCGTGCGCACCACGACCAGCGCGAAGGCAAGGCCCATCAAGGTGGAAAGGGCGCCGGTCAGCACGCCGAGCAGCACGGTGTTGAACACCACGCCGCAGCGCGGGCCGCCGACGAGGCAGTTGAGTTCCCAAATATCGTCGGCGAAGAAGCGCCGCCAGAACAGATCGAACGCCAGATTGCCGTGTTCGTCGGTAACCGCCCCCGCCAGCATCGTCGCGATGGGGAAAAACACGAAAGCGAGGATCAGCGCCGTCGACACGATGACCGAGCCCGCGATGAAGGCGTCGCCGCGGAAATAGCCCAGCGCCGCCACACCCAGCGAAACCATCATCAGGAAGGCGAACAGGATGATCGTCGCCCCCCAGCCGAAACCGTATTGCGACGTTTCGACCTCGCCGATCAGCGGGGCAAGCCAAGTCCATTGCAGGCCGGTGATGCCGATCGCGAAGCCTTGCAAGAACGTGTAGCCAAGCCCGCCGAGACCGGCGAAGACCAGCGTCTGGCCGAAGCGGCGATCTTCGCGCGGGAAGGCCAGCGCCAGCACGCCCAGCGCCACGAAGGGCAACACGCCCCACAGCCATGGGCGATCGAAGGCCAGCCCGTAGAACAATGCGCTGGCGGTGCGATCGTCGGGATAATCCTGGATCCAGCCGAAACCGAAGAAACCGTCTTCGATCGCTTGCCAGGGCAGGAACAGGAAGGCGGTCAGAGCGGCGGCCGACCAGCCGGCAACGAGTTTACGCATCAGGCGGCTTTCGGCATGTCGTCTTCGACATAGTTGCGGATCAATTCGTCCATCGACGTATCCGATTGGAAGCCCATCTTGCGCGCGCGCTTGGAGTCCAGGCGCTTGGGCCAGCCCGCAACGATCTTGGCGATCATCTCGTCCTGCTTCCATTCGATCAGATCGAACGCCTTGGCGCCGGAATGGCGCTTCAAGCCTTCGGCCATCTCGCCGACCGTGACGTCGAGCGAGGGCAGCATCAGCGAGCGGTTCCAGCCCCAATCCGACGACGGCAGATCATAGGCGCGCATGAACGCCTCGATGCAGCGGCGCGGCGACAGCAGCGGCATCCACGCATCGGCCGAAACCGGGCACACGGCTTTCTGGCCGGCGAGCGGCTCACGGATGATCGACGAAGCGAAGGTCGACGCGGCGAGATTGGGCTTGCCCGGACGCACGACGATCGTGGGCAGGCGCAGCGAGCGACCGTCGAGATAACCCTTGCGGGTGTAGTCGGCGACGAGCATTTCACCCATCGCCTTCTGGATGCCGTAGGAGGTTTGCGGCGTCAGGCGGAATTCGTCGGGGATTACGTCCGGCAGATCGCCGCCATAGGCCGCGAGCGACGACGCGAAGACCAGCTTGGCGGGCTTGGGTAATTTACGCGCGGCTTCCAGCACGACGCGCGTGCCGTCGAGATTGACGCGGTAGCCCAAATCGAAATCGCGCTCGGCACCCGCACTGACGACACCCGCGAGGTGGAAGATGGCGCCGGTGTCGGGCGTGATCAGCTTAGCGATGGTCGCAGGATCGAAGACTTCGCCGACGACGACCTCGATGCGCGAATCCTTGGGCGTATCGCCGGGATCGACCACGTCGAACAGCACGATTTTCGTGATCTCGGAACGCGCCAGCAGCGCCTTGCCCAGCTTCTTGCCGAGCATACCCGTCCCGCCTGTGACGACCGCCTTCATAAAACCGTCTCCTCCCGTCGTATTTTTGTTCTAATCCAGCTTACACAGGTAACGCACCCGGCGGGAACAGATGCCGGTTCACGCAATTGCGCAGCTTGCCCTTCTTGAGCCAATCGCCGGCCGTGTCCGCCGCCTTGTACCGCAGATCGTACCAGCTTTCGGGGCTGTAGAAAGCGGCATGCGGGGTCAAAATCAAGCGTCCCGCCAGCCAGGACGGGGGCAGTCGATAGGCCGCGACCAGCTTGTCGTCCGGATCGGGCGGTTCCTGCGGCAGCACGTCCAGCGCCGCCCCGCCGATCGCCCCGGCCTCAATTCCGCGCAGCAGAGCGTCGGTGTCGACGATGGGCCCGCGCGCCGTGTTGATCAGGATCGACCCTTTTTTGAGCCGCGCGAGGGTCGATTCGCCGAACAGCCCATGCGTTTCGCGGGTCAGCGGGCAATGGATCGAGACGATATCCGACTGCGCCAGCATCTCGCCCAGATCGGCGAAGCGCAAATATGGCTGTGCCGCCGGTTCGTCGACCGGCAGGTAGGGATCGTAGAACCCCACGTCGAAGCCGAGCGCCTTGGCGCGCGCGGCGGCGGCTTGGCCGATCCGGCCCAGCCCGACGATGCCGAAAGCCTGACCGGTCAGGCGACGCACCAACGGCGCTACGTTCCATTGCCAGCCCGCGACGGGGTCGAGCGACAGCATTTCGGTATAGGTCGGCAAGCCCCGGCGCAGGCTCAGCGCGCAGGCGATCGCGTGGTTCGCGACTTCCTCGATCCCGTAATCGGGCACGTTGCAGACGGGGATGTTGCGCTCGGCGAAGGCTTCCAGATCGACCTTGTCGAAGCCGACACCGTGGCGCACGACGATCCGACAGCGTGTGAGTTTGCGCGCGACGACGCGATCGAGCGGCATGTCCTGCCAGACCAGCACGCCGTCGGCCGACGACCAGACCGAATCCGGAATCTGTAACGGATCGCGCGCGCGATGGATGATGAACTCGGCCTCCGGCAACGCCGTACGCTCGACATCCGGGTCGAGGGCGAATTGCGCGTCGGGGACCAGAATTTTCATCGCTTCAACAAGCCCGCCGCATTGGCGATGGCATACAGACCGGCGGCCGAGGCGTGCTCGCCGTTGACGGCGGCGGCTTCGACATTGGCCATCGCCAGCGCCACGGCATAATTCTGCACGAGCGTGCCCGCCCCGACCACGACGACGCGCGTGGGCTTGCACCATTCCTTCGCCGCCGCGATCTCATGCGCGAGCAACAGGCCCGAGAGATACGACGGCGCTTCGGCCGGCTTCAGCCCTTCGAGCAGCGACGCCGTGCGCACCATGAACAAATGGTTGAGCAAACCGCCCGGCGATTGCGCGCGCACGAAACCCTTCGCGAAAGCGGACGGGTCGTGGCTCGCGTCGATCATCGAACGGCCGAGGATCGTGTGCTTGCGCGCGGTCGCGTAGAGTTCGCCGGTCATGAACGTGGCGAAACGCTGGATACGCCCGCCTTCGACGATCGCCCATTTGGAATGGGTACCCGGCAGGCAGTAAACGCCGTCGCCAAGCCCCGTGCCGACGAGTTGCGTTTCCTCGCCGCGCATGACGTCGGGCCCGCCCGCCCCTTGGCAGCGCAGGCCCGGCACGATTCG
>JAIUNH010000122.1 GCA_020161965.1 Pseudomonadota bacterium | reverse complement strand
AGCGGCGCACGCCCTTCAGCATCGTGCCGTCGGTCACGCCGGTGGCCGCGAACATCACGTCGCCCTTGGCGAGATCGAGCATCGAATATTTGCGATTGAGGTCGGTGATGCCCAGACGCTTAGCGCGGCCGCGCTCGTCGTCGTTGCGGAACAGCAAGCGGCCTTGGATCTGGCCGCCGATGCAGCGCAACGCCGCCGCCGCCAGCACGCCTTCAGGCGCACCACCCGAACCCATATAGATATCGACGCCCGATTCAGGGCGCGAGGTCGCGATCACGCCCGACACGTCGCCGTCCGAGATCAGCATGATGCGGGCACCCGCCTCGCGCACCTTGGCGATCAATTCGGTATGGCGCGGCCGGTCGAGGATGCAGGCGACGATATCCGACACGTCCAGGCCCTTGGCCTTGGCCACCGCCTTCAAATTCGCTTCCGGTGTCGCATCCAGATCGACGAGATCGGCGGGCAAACCGCCGCCCACCGCGATCTTGTCCATATAGACGTCGGGCGCGTTCAAGAAGCCGCCCTGTTCGGCCATCGCGATGACGGCGAGCGCGTTGGGCCCGCCCTTCGCGGTGATCGTCGTGCCTTCCAGCGGATCGAGCGCGATATCGACCTTGATGCCGCCTTGGCCGACCTTCTCGCCGATGAACAGCATCGGCGCTTCGTCGCGTTCGCCTTCGCCGATCACGACGGTGCCTTCGATGGCGAGCGAGTTGAGCGCGCGGCGCATATGATCGACCGCGGCCTGATCGGCGGCCTTTTCGTCGCCGCGGCCCATCAGGCGCGACGCGGCAAGAGCCGCCGCTTCAGTCACGCGCACGACTTCCATGGCGAGGTTGCGATCGAGGCTGATGGCGGTGGGGCTAGGCAAGGTTACTTCCTCCCGTCAGAAACGTTCGATCCGGACGACGTGCGGTTCTTCGAGCACGGCGCCGAGTTTGGAAATGCGATCGAGGGCGCGGCGCATGCCGGCTTCCTCGGTCTCATGCGTCACCAGCACGACGGGCACGCGTTCGCCCGGTGCGCGGCCGCGCTGGAGCATCGACGCGAGGCTGACATTCTCGTCGCGCAACGTCGCGGTCACGTCGGCCATCACGCCGGGGCGATCGACCACGTCGAGACGGAT
Organism: Pseudomonadota bacterium; assembly: GCA_020161965.1. Classification (GTDB taxonomy): domain Bacteria; phylum Pseudomonadota; class Alphaproteobacteria; order CACIAM-22H2; family CACIAM-22H2; genus Tagaea. The sequence continues at coordinate 7,941 of JAIUNH010000122.1, read as the reverse complement.
GTAATAGCTGCCTTTGCGCGCCGCGACCGGCAAGCGGTTGGGTGCCGCGAGTTCGGCGGCCGGCAATTGGAACGTCATCGGCCGGCGGCCATGCGCGATATCGACGATATCGGCGACGACGGCCGACGCCGTCGGTCCCGCCCCTGCCCCACGCCCTTCGCAAACCAAACGGCCGACAAAATCGCCTTCGGCGACGACCGCGTTATAGACGTCTTCGACATGCGCGATCGGCGTTTCCAGCGGCACCATGCATGGATGCACACGCTGCATCAGCCCCGCCTCGGTCAACTCGGCGATGCCCAGCAGCTTGATGCGAAACCCAAGCTCACGCGCGAACTGGATATCCTCCGGCCCGATGCGGCGAATACCTTCGACATGCACGCCGGGGAAATCGATGCGCGTGCCGAACGCGACACCCGCAAGGATCGCGAGCTTATGTGCGGCATCGATGCCGTCGACGTCGAAGCTGGGATCAGCTTCGGCGTAGCCCAGCTTCTGCGCATCGGCCAACACGTCGGCGAACGCTTCGCCCGATTTGCGCATCCGCGTGAGGATGTAATTGCACGTCCCGTTGAGGATGCCGTAGACGCGCGACACGCGATTGCCGGCGAGACCTTCGCGGATCGCCTTGATGATCGGAATGCCGCCCGCGACCGCCGCTTCGTAAGCGATGGTCAGGCCCTTATCCTCGGCCACGCGCGCGAGTTCCGTACCGCGATGGGCGAGCAGCGCCTTATTCGCGGTGACGACGTGCTTGCCCGCGTTCAACGCCGCTGCGACCGTGGCATGCGCGATACCGTCGGCCCCGCCGATCAGCTCCACGACCACGTCGCATTTGGCCTCGGCCGCCATGCGCGACGCGTCGTCGAACCATTGGACCTTGGACAGATCGACGCCACGATCTTTCTTGCGCTCGCGTGCGGCCACGGCGACGACCCGCAAAGGCCGCCCGCCGCGCCGCGCGATCAACGCGCCGTTGGCTTCGATCAGCTTGATGACGCCGGCGCCGACCGTGCCGAGGCCGGCGACGGCGATATCGAGAGGTGCGGCGCTCATGCGTGTTTCTTCGCGAGTTTCTGCGTCGGCGGCTCGGGCAGACGCTCGGGATCTGCGAGGAACGTCTTGATCTTGCGCACCGCCTGACGGATGCGGTGCACGTTCTCGACCAACGCCATGCGCACATGCGTGTCGCCGTATTCGCCGAAGCCGATGCCCGGCGCCACCGCGACGTTGGCCCCCGCCATCAATCGCTTCGAGAATTCGAGCGAACCCAGATGCGCGAATTGCGGCGGGATCGGCGCCCAGGCGAACATCGACGCGGGCGGGCTCGGCACGTGCCAGCCCGCTTGTGCCAGACCTTGGATCAACACGTCGCGGCGCTGGCGATAGATCTCGCGCGCCTCGGCCACGCATTCCTGCGGCCCGTTCAACGCGGCGGTGGCCGCGACCTGCACGGGCGTGAAGGCGCCGTAGTCGAGATAGCTCTTGATGCGCGACAGGGCTTTGATCAGCGTCTTGTTGCCCGCCGCGAAGCCGACACGCCAGCCGGCCATCGAATAGGTCTTCGACATCGACGTGAACTCGACCGCGACATCCTTGGCGCCAGGGATTTCCAGGATCGACGGCGGCGGATTGCCGTCGAAGAAAATCTCCGAATAGGCCAGATCCGACAGGATCCAAATCCCATGCGTGCGGCAATAGCCGACGCAACGCTCGTAGAAGCCGCGATCGACGACCTGCGCCGTCGGGTTCGACGGATAGTTCAAGATCAGCGCCACGGGCTTGGGCACCGAATGCTTCACCGCGCGCTCCAGGCTCGCGAAAAAGACTTCGACGCCTTCGGGTGTGGACACATCCGTCGGCAGATGGCGGATCGAAGCGCCCGCCATGATGAAGCCGTAGGGATGGATCGGGTAGCTCGGGTTCGGCACCAGGATCACGTCGCCGGGGCTGGTGATCGCTTGGGCGAGGTTGGCGAGGCCTTCCTTCGAACCCAGCGTGACGATCGTTTCCGTTTCCGGATCGAGATCGACATTGAAGCGGCGCGCGTAATAGGCGGCGTGCGCCCTGCGCAAACCGGGAATGCCGCGCGACGTCGAATAGCGATGCGTGCGCGGATCCTGCACAGCCTCGGTCAGCTTCGCGACGATGTGTGCTGGCGTGGGAAGGTCCGGATTGCCCATGCCGAGATCGACGACGTCGTCGCCCGCAGCTCGTGCCGTAGCCTTCTGCGCGTTCACTTCGGCGAACACGTAGGGCGGCAGGCGCTTGATGCGGTAAAACTCGTCGTTCATGGCACGAATTGGCCTTCTGGATTCGGCGCCCCACGGCGCCAGGAGGGTCTATCTACATCGCTGAGGCGGGTCGCGCACCCGAAAAAGGGCTTTTCCTAAGACTTTGCTGTCCCAGGACAATATGCGCGCGGCGGCCATGTTTTCGCCGCGTTTGACAGCGTCGTGGCCGCCGGGAGAGATACCCCTATGGTTTCGGATTCCATCACGGTCGGTTGGGCGGGCTTCAAGCGCGGCTTCTGGCGCGGCCAGCCGATGTCGATCGGCATCCTGTTTTACGGCCTCGCCTTCGGCCTGTTGTCGCGCGAAGCGGGCATTTGGCTGGCCGAGGCGATGGCGATGTCGGCCGCCATCTATTCCGGCACGGCGCAGATCGCGGCGGCGAGCGCCTTGACCGGCACGGGCATCGACGGCGGCGGATCGGCCGGTATTGCGGCGGTCGCGGCGGCGATCGTTCTGCTCAATGCGCGCTACCTTCTCTACAGCGCATCGATGTGGCCGTGGCTGTCGAAGACCAGTCCGGCTTTCGCCTACCCCACCCTTGCCGTGCTTGGCGACGGGAACTGGGTGCTGTCAATGGCCGCCTATAACGACGGCGAGCGCGACGCCGGTTTCGTGCTCGGCTCGGGCGTCGCCAGTTTCGGGCCCTGGCTGCTGGGCACGTTCGCGGGCGCCACGATGGGCGGCTTGCTCGCCGATCCCAAGGCGCTGGGCGTCGATTTTCTGTTGGTCGCCTTCTCCGCCGCCATGGCGATCGGCACGGTGCGTAAAGCCAAGCGCGTGCCCTATGCCAACCTGATCGTCGCGGCCATCGTGGCGCTGGTGGTCGATCGCTTTGCGCCCGGTGGATGGACGATCGTCGCGGCCGGTCTTGCGGGCGGCCTCGTCGCCGCGCTGACGCATAAGCCCGACACGACCCAGGGGGCCGCCTGATGTTCCGCCCCGAATTCCTGCCAGTCCTCGCGGCGATGGCGGCAGCGTCGCTGTTCTGCCGTGTGGGCGGCTATATGCTGATGCGCTTCATTCCGATCACGCCGCGCGTCGAAGCGGCGTTGAAGGGCACGCCGCTCGCCGTGATGGTCGGCATCGTCCTGCCGGTCGCGATGAAGGGCAATATCCCCGAGCTGATCGCCTTGGCGGCCGTGGCGCTCGCCATGCGCTTCGCGCGCGACGAAATGGTCGCCGCGTTGATCGGCGTCTTCGTCGTCGCCATCGGACGCTGGTTGATCGTCTAGTATTCGACCGAGATGCGGCCGGCGCGCAGCCAGCCTTGATCGACCATGATGCGCGACCGGTCGAGGCCGAGTGTTTCAAGCTCGATCGCGATCGCGGCCATGCGCCGCGAGGTCAGGCTCTGATCGACGGGCGATAGCGCGACATTCGCGGCGGGCGTCACGCGCACGATGCCATTGCGCGACTGCGCTGCGATCACCGCCGCGCGCAGATCGTTCTTGGCCTGCGGTGTCAATTGCACCGTGCCTTCCAAGAAATCCACCGCGCCGACGATGGCGCCGGTCGACGGCAGCGCACGCGCCGACGGGGCCGCCGCGATCTGCGGCGGTGTCACTTGAGCAGGCGCCACGGGTGGCGGCACGACGACCGGGGCCGGCGTCACGTTCGGCCGGAGGATCGGCGCGGCCGCTTGCGGTCCAGGCGTTGCGACCGGTGCCGGGGCCGGCGCCGGCGGGACGGCGACGGGAACCGGTGTGGGTACGGGCGCCGCAACGGGCGTTGCGGGCGCTTCGACCGTGGCCGCGATCGCCGGCGGCTCGGGCGGGCGGGCACCAGGGTCGAGCACGGGATCGATCGCGCGCAGCTTGGCATCGAACTCAAGGGCGGCGTCGCGCTGCTGTTCCAGCGTGCGAACTTCTGCGGCGCGCGCATCCTGCCCGCCGCGCGGCGGGCGCACCGGGAACGTGCCGAGATTGGGATAAGGCGTGTTGCCGGGGTCGGGCGCATCGACCGCTTCGCGCCGTTCGGGCACGGGCGAACCCGTCACCGAGGCGATCCCGTCGCCCACCGCGCGGCCTGCGGCGACCACATTGCGCGTCACGACCTGGTCGGATCCGCACCCCGCCAGGAACGTAACCCCCAGCAAAATCGGCACGAATCTGGATTTAGAAGATTGAAACATCCGCCGAGTTATAATCAGATCGTGACGAAGACGCCAGTGCAGGGCCCCGGACCGGGGCCAAGCGGGAGAACACGCCGATGGCCGACAAACCCGATCGCGACGCAAAACTTCCCGATCCGGTCGAGATGTCGAAGATGATGACCGACATCGCCGAGCGCAGCCAGCGCGTGGTGACCGATTTCCTGTCGCGGCAAAGCCCGCTCGCGTTCGGCAATCCCGATCCGCTGAATCTCGGTCAGGCGTTTTTCGACATGACCGCGCGGATGATGCAGAACCCCGCGAAGCTGGTGCAGGCGCAGATCTCGCTGTGGCAGGACTACATGTCCTTGTGGCAGTCGACGACGCGCAAGATGCTGGGCGAACAATCCGAACCCGTCGCCACGCCAAACGCCGACGACCGGCGCTTCAAAGACGCGCTGTGGGACGAGAACTACGTCTTCGACTTCATCAAGCAATCCTATCTGCTGTCGGCGCGCTGGCTGCAAAGCCGCGTGCGCGAGGTCGACGGGCTCGACGACAAGACGGCGCGCAAAGTGGATTTCTATACGCGCCAATTCGTCGACGCGATGGCGCCGTCGAACTTCGCAATGACCAATCCCGAAGTGCTGCGCGAGACGCTGGAAAGCGGCGGCGAGAATCTCGTGAAGGGTTTGCAGAACCTGCTCGCGGATCTTGAGCGCGGGCACGGCAAGCTGCAAATCCGCATGACCGATATGGACGCGTTCCGCGTCGGCGAGAATATCGGCGTGACGCCCGGCGCGGTCGTGTTTCGCAACGATCTGATGGAATTGATCCAGTACACGCCGACGACCGAAACGGTGGCGAAGACGCCGCTGCTGATCGTCCCGCCCTGGATCAACAAGTTCTACATCCTGGATCTGCGCGAGAAGAACAGCTTCATCAAATGGGCGGTCGCCCAGGGCCACACGGTGTTCGTCGTGTCCTGGGTCAATCCCGATGCCGAACTCGCCGAGAAAAGCTTCGACGATTACATGGTCGAAGGGCCGCTCGCCGCGATGGACGCGATCGAGAAGGCGACGGGTGAACGCGAGATCAATCTGATCGGCTATTGCCTGGGCGGCACGCTGACGGCATGCACCCTCGCCTATCTCGCGGCGAAGGGCGAGAAGCGCGTCGCGTCGGCGACGTTCTTCACCACGATGGTCGATTTCGCGGAAGCGGGCGAATTGTCGGTGTTCATCGACGAGGAGCAGTTGGCGGCCCTCGAGGAGAAGATGAACGAGCGCGGCTTCCTCGACGGGGCCGACATGGCGAACACGTTCAACATGCTGCGCGCCAACGACCTGATCTGGTCGTTCGTCGTGAACAATTATCTGCTGGGCAAGGAGCCCTTCCCGTTCGACCTGCTCTATTGGAATTCCGATTCCACGCGCATGCCGGCGGCGATGCATTCCTTCTATCTGCGCCAGATGTATCAGGAGAACCGTCTGTCGCGCGGCAAGATCAAGCTGCTCGGCACCAAGATTGATCTCACCAAGATCGATCTGCCGGTGTTCATCCTGTCGACGCGCGAAGATCACATCGCGCCGTGGAAATCGACTTATCTCGCCACGCAGCTTTACACGGGGCCGACGAAATTCTGCCTCGCCGCGTCGGGCCATATCGCGGGCGTGGTCAATCCGCCCGCGTCGGGCAAATACGGCCATTGGGTCAACGACAAGCTGCCCAAGCGGGCCGAGCAATGGCTCGAAACCGCGACGCAGCGCCAAGGCTCGTGGTGGCCGACATGGGACGAATGGGCGAAGACCTATGCCGGCGAACAAATCCCGGCGCGCAAACCCGGCGACGGCGGCTTGAAGGTTCTGGGGCCCGCGCCCGGCACCTATGTGAAGGTGAAGGCGCAATAACAAACACGGCGCGTGTAATCCAATCCGAAATATGCTAGTGGAATCCGAAAGGCGCTTCGCGACGTAACGAAGCGCCGCCAATGGAGTCCAAAATGCCCTCGCCCCAGGCCGAGGGCATTTGCATTCGGAGGCTTGAATGGCGCGGTTTTGGGCAGGGTTGGGTTTTTCGGTCACACTTCTTGCGACGGGCCTGGTTGCGGGCACCGCCGGCGCCTTGACACTGGAAGATTCCCGCCATCTTTTGAGCCGCACCGGCTTCGGCGCCACGGCCGCAGAAATTGCGGAGCTTGCCCCGCTGGATCGCGGCCAAGCCGTGGACCTTCTGCTGTCGCGCATGCGCCGCGAACCGGCGGTGCCGCCACCCGAATTTCTGTCCAAGCCCTGGCCCGCCTATCGCGACTGGCCGAAGATGACGCAGGAGGATCGCGACAAATTCATTCCCGCGCGCCGGCAGGAGCTGCAGCAGCTCAAAGCCTGGTGGTACGCCGAAATGATTTCTACGCCCTCGCCGCTAACCGAGCGGATGACGCTGTTCTGGCATAACCACTTCGTCTCGGCGTTCGAAGCCGTGACCTACAACGTGCATCGCATGGCGGATCAGAACGCTCTGTTCCGCCGCGAAGCGGGCGGCAATTTCGCCGTCCTGGTCTACGAGATTTTGCGCGAGCCGATCATGCTGCGCTATCTCGACAACAACACCAACCGCAAGGGCCGCCCGAACGAAAACCTCGCGCGCGAATTGCTGGAGCTGTTCACGCTGGGCGAAGGCCATTACAGCGAGCGCGACATCAAGGAAATCGCGCGCGCGCTGACCGGGCGCGGCATCGAGGTGACGGCCGATTACGGCTATCGCTTCTTCCGCGGCAATTTCGACGACGGCACGAAGGAATTCCTGGGCCGCAAGGGCCAGTTCGACGCCGATGACGTCGCGCGCATCATCCTCGAACAGAAGCGCACGGCGCAATTCATCGCCGAGAAAATGTGGCGCGAATTCGTGTCGCCGCAATTGCCGCCGGAAGCGCAGATCGAGCGCGTCGCCGCCGCGATGCGCGATTCCCGCTACGAAATCCGCCCCGCCTTGCGAGCGCTTTTCACGTCGGACGCGTTCTGGGCCAAGGAAAATCGCGGTGCGATCGTCAAGTCGCCTTCCGTGCTGATCGCGGGTCTGCATCGCGATCTGGGCCTGCCGGTCGTCGATCTTCAGGCGCTGCCCGTCTACGGCAAGCGTCTGGGCCAGGATTTGTTCGAACCGCCAAACGTCAAAGGCTGGCCCGGCGATACGATCTGGATCACGCCCGCGTTGCTGGTAAACCGCAACGACGTGCTGACCCGCCTGCTCGCCAATCGCGATCTGGTGCCGTCGTCCAAGGGCCGCGCGCTCGCCGTGCGCGTCGCGGGCGACGCCTGGCAGGGTGCGCCGCGCATGGTCGTCACGGTCGATGACGGCGCCTTGAAGGAAACGCGCGACATCGAATTCGCCAACGATTCGGAAAAATTCGGCGCGCTGGCCGATCGCACCGATTGGGCCTGGGGCGTCGTGCGCTTCCCCTATGACGGCCCGGTTTCGAAGGTGAAGATCGAGTTCGTCAACGACGGTGCGGCTCCGGTCGTCAACGGCGTGCGCAAGGGCGATCGCAACCTGTTCGTC
>JAIUNH010000121.1 GCA_020161965.1 Pseudomonadota bacterium | reverse complement strand
CGCCGACTTCGCGCGGCTGACCGAAATCGGGACGCGCGACGCCTATCATCAGGCGCTGAACATGCCGCGTAACACCGGTCGGCCGATCGCCTATGCCGGTTCCACGACCGGCCCGGAATTCAACGACAAGGAATCGCCGCTACAGGTCTGGTGGAGCGTGCGTCCGCGGACGCTAAAGGTCGACGCCGCCTCGGTCGGACGCTGGTGTCAGGCGAATATCTTCAACGAAGACCACGCCCATGGCGTACGCGATCTCGTGACCGACCCGGCGCGGCTGTCGCCGATCAGGTAGACCCCGCTCAGCACAACGCCCAGGCCCCCGGTTGCGGGAATCTGGGCGCGGGAAGACTGGCGGAGGAGATGGGATTCGAACCCACGATACCGGTTTCCCAGTATAACAGTTTAGCAAACTGCCGCCTTCAGCCACTCGGCCACCCCTCCGCCGGGAGTAGGTACACGGCATATGCGGGGTCGCTTCTAGGGCCCCCGCCCCCCTCTGTCAACGCATGCGGATCATTGGGGATTTTTCGGATTTCGTGTTCCGCCCGGCACGCCAGATCGTTGCTTCTTTGCAACATCCGTCAAATCCTGAATCAGTTGAATCAAAATACCGAACAAGTTTTAGGGATCGTTAACCAATGCGGCGCATCTTATCCACACGCAGCCCGCACTGGGTTGCCCGAAATGGATGGATCGGAAACCCGTCTTCGGACCTGTCAAAAAACGTTCGGCGCAAGCCGGAAAGACCAGAGGAGCCAAAGAGATGTCCCAACAACTGAGCCGCCACGTGATCGACACCCTGCTCGATCTGGTCGACAACAAGTTGACCGCGATGGACGTGATCGATCGTGAAGACACCCGCATTCACTCGGTGCTGGAAGTCGCCAAGCGCGAACTGGTCGCGATCCGGGGCCCGGCCCTGCCGCGCCGCACGTTGCGCCCGCGCAACAGCATCCGCCCGATGCATCCGGCCGCCAACGCCGCGGTTCAGGCCGCCTAAAGGCGCCTAAATCGACCGTTTTAGGGCGCGGGCGCCATCGGCCCCGCGCCCTTTGCGTTTGGGGCGACAAGTCGTTAGCGTGCGCGGCCACGTTTTCGACGGGAATTCGAGTCTTTGGCCGCCAAAAAAACCTCCCAGCCCGGCATTTTGCCCTCGCAGGATTATCGCGCCTTCTTCAAATCGGGGGCGATTTCGGCCGCGCGCAAACTGCGCGACGATCAAATCCAGCCCGCGTCGATCGATTTGCGCCTGGGCGCCAAGGCGTGGCGCGTCCCCGCCGGCTTCCTGCCCGGCCCCAAGGCGAAGGTCGCGGACAAGCTCAAGCTCCTGGCCATGCACACGCTCGACCTCGCCAAGGGCGCGGTGTTGGAGCGCGGCTGCGTCTACATCGTCGAACTCGCCGAGCGTTTGGATCTGCCGGCGGACGTCGCGGGCACCGCGAACCCGAAAAGCACGACCGGGCGGCTCGATATCTTCACGCGGCTGCTGTGCGACCGCGCGCGCGAATTCGAGAAAGTCCCCGCCGGCTATAAGGGCCCGCTCTATCTCGAGGTCAGCCCGCGCACCTTCTCGATTCTGGCGCGCGAAGGCCAAGCGTTGAACCAGCTGCGCTTGCGGCGCGGCGCGCCCGCGTTCGACGATGTGGCGCTCGCGGCGCTCGACAAGGAACTCCATCTCGTCTTCGCGCCCGGCGACAAGCGCGAGCTTGCTCAGATCGGCCAAGGCTTGATGGTCACGATCGATCTGGAAGGGCCGGAAACCGACCTGATCGGCTATCGCGCGCGGCGCAACACGCCGCTGATCGATCTGTCGAAGATCGGCCATTACGATGCGGCCGAATTCTGGGAGCCGATCCGGCGCAACAAGACGCGCAGCCTGATCCTGAACCCGGACGATTTCTATATTCTGGTCAGCCGCGAACAAATCCGCGTGCCGCATGATTACGCCGCCGAAATGGTGCCCTACGACACCTCGGTCGGTGAATTCCGCGTCCACTATGCCGGGTTCTTCGATCCCGGTTTCGGCTTCGGCGGATCGTCGGAAATCCAGGGGACCCGCGCCGTGCTGGAAGTACGCTCGCACGACGTGCCGTTCCTGCTGGAACACGGCCAGGTCGTCGGCCGCTTCGTTTACGAGAAGCTGACCGAAACGCCCGATCGCATCTACGGGCGCGATATCGGGTCGAACTATCAGCGCCAGACGCTGAAGCTCGCCAAGCAGTTCAATTCCTAGCGTTTGAGCGCCGCCTTGCGCGCGGCGAAGACGATCGCGGTGCCGATCACCAGCGTCGCGACGCCATACGTCGCGCGCGTGCCGAAATCGACCGATTCCGGCGCCGCATGCAACACGTCGACCGGGCCCGACGCATAGGCGAACAACGCGCCCATCGCGGCGGCCCCGGTCACTTGGCCCAGATTACGCGACAGATTGATCAGGCCGGAGACGATTCCGCGCTTGCGCGGCTCGACCCCTTGCATGACATGGGCGTTATTCGCGTTCTGGAACAGCGCGTACCCAATCGTCAACACGACCGTCGCGAACAGATAGCCGAACGGGCCCCACGTGGCGGGCACCGTCACGATCAAGACGCAGCCGATCTCGATGCCGATCAAGCCGACCAGCGACACCGCCCCGGCGCCGAAGCGATCGGCCAAGCGCCCGGCGGGCACGCCGACGAAAGCGGCCGCGATCGGGCCCGCCGCGACGATCGCGCCGATCGCCGCCGGCGACAGATCGAACACGCGCGCCAGATGGAACGGCCCGACGATCAAGGTCGCGAACAACACGGTCGAGACCAGCAAGCTGCACACGAAGCCCGCGCGCAAAATCGGGTCGCGGAACAGATCGCGGCTGATCAAAGGGGCTGCCGCACGCGCCTCGACGCGCAAAAACACGAACAGCCCGAGTGCGGCCGCCGCCAGCAGGCCAGCATTGGCCGCACCGAAATCGCCGCGCCCCAGCGTCATCGCCAGCGCATAGGCGCCCAGGGCCAGCGCCATGACGCCGATGCCTGCGAAGTCGAAGGCCGGCCGTTCCACGCCGTCGCGCGATTTATCCGCCGGCAAGCCGGTGATCGTCAGATACAGTGCCCCCACCCCCAGCGGCAGGTTGATCAGGAAGATCGATCGCCAGCCGAAGGCGTCGATCAATACGCCGCCCAACGACGGCCCGATCGACGTGCCCACGGCCGACATCGTGCCGAGCAAGCCGATCGCCGCACCGAAGCGTTCCTTGGGCGCGATGTCGCCGACGAAGGCCATGGTCAGCGCCAGCAACACCGCCCCGCCCAGGCCTTGCAACGCGCGGCCCGCGATCAGCGTTTCCAGCGACGGCGCCATGCCGCACAGCGCCGACGCCGCGAGGAAAAGGATCAAGCCGCCGATCAGCAGGCGCCGCCGTCCGATCGCATCGCCCAGCCAGCCGACCGCAACGACGCTGCACGTCACCATCAGCACATAGGCGATGACGACCCATTGCACGGCCTGAAACGGCGCGGCGAAATTCGCGGCGAGATTGGGCAACGCCACGTTCGCCACGCTCGTTCCCAGCGACGACAACACCATCGACAGCGACAAACCGGCCAAGGCCCAGCGATACGACACGTCACGATCCTTCGACTGCAATTTCGGTACGGACGCAGTATGGCGCTTTTCGTTCCTGTCGATTCATGCAACATTCGCAATGAATAGCTGCATGGAACGCTATGTCTAAACCGGACCTCAATCTTCTCGTGGCACTCGAAACGCTGCTCGCCGAAGGCAGCGTCGCGAAAGCCGCGTCGCGCCTGGGCCTCAGCCCGTCGGCGATGAGCCATACGCTGGCACGCTTACGCGAAGCGACGGGCGATAAGCTGCTGGTGCGCGCCGGGCGCGGGCTCGTGCCTACACCGCGCGCGCAGGAACTGGCGCGCAATGTCGGCCGGTTCGTCCGCGACGGCGAGGCGATGCTGCGCCCGGCGGGCGATTTCGATCTATCGAAACTGGATCGCGTTTTCACGCTGCGCACGCGCGACGGTTTCGTCGAGAGTTTCGGCCCGGCGTTGATCGCACGGATCGCCCGCGAAGCGCCGCGCGTGCGGCTGCACTTCATCGCGAAATCGGACAAGGAAAGCGCGCCGTTGCGCGACGGCGCCATCGATCTCGAAACCGGCGTGGTGGACGCGGCGACCAGCCCAGAGCTGCGCGCGCGCCGATTGTTCCGCGACCGCTGGATCGGCACGGTGCGACGCGGCCATCCGTTGGCGCGCGGCAAAGTCACGGCGGATCGTTACGCCAAAAGCGGCCATATCCTGGTCGCGCGCCGCTTGCGCGAGGACGGCCCGGTCGATATCGCGGCGCGGACGAAGGGGCTCACGCGCGACATCGCCATCGTCGTCGGCAATTTCGCGGCCGCACTGGCGTTAACGCGCGACACCGATCTGGTCGCCAGCGTCCCCGATCGGCACACGCAAGCGCTGCGCGGCGATCTGCATGTCTTCGCGCTGCCCTTCCCCACGAAACCGATCGACGTGTCGCTGATCTGGCATCCGCGTTTGGATGCGGATCCGGCGCATCGATGGCTGCGCGATTGCGTGTTCGCGGCCGTTAAGGAACCGCCATCCCCTTCTTGACCGCCGGGCGCGCGCCGATCGCGTCGTACCAGCGCTTCACGTTCGGAAATGCCGCCAGATCGACCTGATGATATTCGTGGCGTGCGGCCCAGGGATAGGTTGCCATGTCGGCGATCGTGTATTCATCGCCCGCCAAATACGTGTTGCCGCCAAGATGCTTGTCGAGCACGCCGTAAAGCCGCTTGGCTTCCTTGCCGTAACGCTCGATGCCGTATTCGACCTTCACGGGCGCGAATTTCATGAAGTGATGCGCCTGGCCCAGCATCGGGCCGAAGCCGCCCATCTGGAACATCAGCCATTGCAGCGTAACGCTGCGCCCGCGCGCATCCTTGGGCAGGAACTTGCCGAATTTCTCGGCGAGATAGATCAGGATGGCGCCACTTTCGAACACGCTGAACGGTTTGCCGTCGGGCCCGTCGTTATCGACGATCGCCGGGATCTTCGAATTCGGATTGATCGCGACGAATGAAGGCGCGAACTGATCGTTCTTCGAGATGTCGATCGCGTGCGTCTTATAAGGCACGCCCAATTCTTCGAGCAGGATCGAGACCTTGCGGCCGTTGGGCGTGGTCCAGGTATAGAGGTCGATGGTCATGCGGGAATCTTCATGCCTTTTTGGAAAGAATCGCGCGCGGCGAGTTCGCCGTACCAGCGACGCAGATGGGCGTAGGGTTCGAGATCGATCCCCTGCCACGAAGTCGCACCGGCGACCCACGGAAAATGCGCAATATCGGCGATCGAAAGCTCGTCGCCCGCGAGATAGGGCGAATGGCCCAAACGCTTGTCGAGCACGCCGTAGAGCCGCGCAAGATCGGTGCGCAGCATCGTCGCGGCTTGCTCGTTCTTCTCCTTGAGGCCGATATAGAACAGCCAGAACGCGTCGGGCGACACGCCGCTTGCCTCGACCTGCAGCCATTGCAGGGCGGCGTAGCGCGCGGCCCCCTTATAGGCGAGCAAGCGCCCGGTCTTGTCGGCGAGATAGACGAGGATCGCGGCACTTTCGAACATCACGAAACGCTGACCGCCGGGCCCGTCGGGATCGACGATCGCCGGGATCTTGCCGTTCGGATTGATCTGGAGATATTCGGGCGTGCGGCTGCCGCCCGCCTGCGTATCGATCTTGATCGCGTTGTAGGGCAACGCAAGTTCCTCGAGCGCGATCGAGATCTTGCGGCCGTTGGAGGTCGTGTTCGTATAAAGCTCGATCACGCGGACACCTTATCTTCCGTGGGCAGCAGTGCGTAAGGATGCCCGACGCCGGGCAGTTTCAACATGCGCAGCGCCCAATCGCGCAGATTGGGGAAATGGGCGGGGTCGAAGCCCGCCTCCTCCGCCACGGCGATCCAGGCGAAGATCGCGATATCGGCGATCGTCGGGTGCAGCCCGGCGACGAATTTGCTCTGGCCCAAATGCCGATCGAGAAATTCGAGCGACATGCGCGCCCGCGCTTCGAGGAATGCCAAAGCCGGAATCGGCGGCTGCCCCGGCTGTTGCGTCGCGCGCAGGAAGCGCACCTGCCCCAGCGTGGTCAGCTTGTCGAGATCCCAGGCGAGCCATTCGGCGATGCGCCGCCGCTCGGCGGGCGTCTTGCCGCCGAACTTGCCGAATTTCTCGGCGAGATATTGCAGGATGACGTTCGACTGCACGACGATCTCGTCGCCATCGGCCAAGGCGGGCACTTGGGCGAAACGCGCGACCTTCGCGTAATCGGGCGATTTATGCGCGCCGGCGCGCAGATCGATATGGCGATAATCGTAACTCTCGCCCAGCATCGCCAGCATCAACGCGACCTTGCCGGTCGGCATCGAGCGATGGAACCCGTAGAGCACCACGCGTGTCGCGGCTTGCGCCTTGGGAATGTCGTAGCCGGAGATTTTCTTGATCTTGGCGCCCTTAGCGGCCTTCTTCGCCGATTTGACGGCGGAAACCTTGATGGCGCCGGTCGCCTTGAGGACTTTTTTTGCCTTCGCCTTTGGCACGGCTTTTTTGGGAGATTTCTTCTTCGCGGCCATGACTCGAACCCTCCCGTACTGAAGGGTTCGAGCCTAGCGCGACAAACGGTTACCCCGCCAGCTTCGCTTTCAGGATTTCATTGACCTTGGCCGGGTTCGCCTTGCCGCCGGTACCCTTCATCACCTGACCGACGAACCAGCCGAACAGCGTGACCTTGCCCGAACGATATTCGGCGACCTTCGCCTCGTTCTCGGCCATCACCTTGGCGATCGCGGCGTCGATGGCGCTAGTGTCGGTCACCTGGCGTAGGCCTTTTTCCTCGACGATCGACGCGGCGTCCTTGCCGGTCTCGACCATGATCTGGAACACGTCTTTGGCGATACGGCCCGAGATCGTGTCGTTCTCAATCAGGTCGAGAAGACCCGCGAGATTCTTGGCCGAGACCGGGCTGTTCGTGACGTCCTTGCCCAGCTTGTTGAGCGCGCCGAAGAGTTCGACGATCACCCAATTCGCGGCGAGCTTCGGGTCCTTGCGGCCCTTGGCGACTTCTTCGAAGAACGCGGCCTGCTCTTGCTCCGCAACCAGCACCGACGCGTCGTACGGCGAAAGCTTATACTGATCGACGAAGCGGGCTTTCTTCGCATCCGGCAATTCCGGCATCGCGGCCTTGATGCGCGCGATTTCCTTGGGATCGAGCACCAGCGGCAGCAGATCGGGATCGGGGAAATAGCGGTAGTCGTGCGCGTGTTCCTTGGAACGCATCGAGCGGGTCATGCCCTTCGACACGTCCCACAGCCGCGTTTCCTGCTTCACCGTGCCGCCGTCTTCGATCAGCTCGACCTGGCGTGTGGCTTCGTATTCGATCGCCTGCATCACATAGCGGATCGAGTTGACGTTCTTGATCTCGCAGCGCGTACCGAATTCGGTCGCACCCACGCGGCGCACCGACACGTTGGCATCGCAGCGCATGGAGCCTTCCTCCATGTTGCCGTCGCAGGTGCCGAGATAGCGCAGGATCGCGCGCAGCTTCTTGAGATACGCCCCCGCCTCTTCCGGCGTGCGGATCTCCGGCTCCGACACGATCTCCATCAGGCACACGCCCGAACGGTTGAGATCGATATAGGATTTGCTCGGATGCTGATCGTGGATCGACTTGCCCGCGTCCTGCTCCATATGCAGGCGCGTGACGCCAATCTCGCGCGTCTTGCCGCCGGGCATGTCCAGCACCAGCCGCCCGCCCGATACGATCGGGCGCGTGAACTGGCTGATCTGATAGCCCTGCGGCAGATCGGCGTAGAAATAGTTCTTCCGGTCGAACACCGAGACTTCGTTGATCGTCGCCTCAATGCCGAGGCCGGTCTTGATCGCCTGTTCGACGCAGAACGCGTTGATGACGGGCAGCATGCCGGGGAACGCGGCGTCGACGAAGCTGACTTGCGTGTTCGGCTCGGCGCCGAACGCCGCACTGGAGCCCGAGAACAGCTTCGCGTTCGACACGACCTGGGCATGCACCTCCAGGCCGATGACGAGTTCCCAATTGCCGGTCTTGCCTTCGATGATCATAGCGACACTCCCGGCCGCGCGGTGAAGTTGGCGGCGGTCTCCACGACGCCGCCGACCCGCAGCAGCGTCTCCTCGTCGAACGGTTTGCCGATCAGCTGCAAGCCCAGCGGCAGGCCTTCGGCCGACAATCCGGCCGGGACCGACAGGCCCGGCAGACCCGCGAGGTTCACCGGCACGGTGAACACGTCCTGCAGATACATCGCCAGCGGATCGTCCTGATTTTCGCCGATCGCGAACGCCGCCGAGGGCGTCGCGGGCGTCAGGATCACGTCGCACTGTTCCCAAGCCTTTTGGAAGTCCTGGAAGATCAGCGTGCGGACCTTCTGCGCCTTCAGATAATAGGCGTCGTAATAACCGGCCGAGAGCACATAGGTGCCGATCAGAATGCGGCGGCGAACTTCCGCACCAAAACCTTCGGCGCGCGTGTTCTCGTACATCTCATCCAGCGAGTTGCCGGGCACGCGCAAGCCGTAGCGCACGCCGTCATAGCGCGCGAGGTTCGACGACGCTTCGGCGGGCGCGATGATGTAATAGGTCGGCAGCGCATATTTCGTGTGCGGCAACGAAATCTCGACCGGCGTGGCGCCGGCGGCTTTCAGCCACTCGATGCCTTGCTGCCACAGCTTCTCGATCTCGGCCGGCATGCCGTCGATCCTGTATTCCTTGGGAATGCCGAAGCGCAGGCCCTTCACATTACCGGTCAGCGCCTTTTCATAATCGGGCACGGGACGCGGCACGGAGGTCGAATCCTTCGGATCGTGCCCGGCCATCGCCTTCAGCAAGATCGCGGCGTCGCGCACGTCGCGCGCCATCGGCCCGGCCTGATCGAGCGACGACGCGAAGGCGACGATGCCCCAGCGCGAGCAACGGCCATAGGTCGGCTTCAAGCCGACGATACCGGTGAGGCTCGCGGGCTGGCGGATCGAGCCGCCGGTATCGGTCCCGGTTGCGCC
>JAIUNH010000120.1 GCA_020161965.1 Pseudomonadota bacterium | reverse complement strand
GATCATGTCGGCGATGCCGTCCATCACCTGCGCGCGGGTGATGACCTTGGCGCCATCGCGCATCAAATCGGCGACCGAGCGGCCATCGCGGGCCCCCTCGACCACGAAATCGGTGACGAGGGCGATGGCTTCCGGATGATTGAGCTTCACGCCCCGTTCCAAGCGGCGGCGCGCGACATTCGCGGCCATCGCGATCAGCAATTTGTCTTTCTCACGCGGTGTCAGATTCATGGCGGACTCTCCCGGAGCGGTCCCAGCATCAAACGTGCCACAAACGGGGCAATTGCCCCGGCAAATTCCAGATTTTCGTGCGCAGCGCGCACCAAACGCGCGCGTAATCGCGCCGCAGCCGGGCGGGGTCGGAATCGAGCAACCGCGCGACCATCAAACCCGCCACCACGCCCGCCCCGGCTTCGGTTGCCCCTTCCAAGGCCTCGCGCGCCACGTCGCGGGCGGCTTCGGGGTCCGGGCAGGCGCAAACCAGCGTCGCCGAAGCGCGTGCCCCGTTGAACAAGGCGGGGCGCGCGAGGATTTCGTCGTCCAGCCGATCGAGGATCAGCGCATCGTCCCACAGCCGTTTTCCGTCGCGCCGGATCGACCAACGGTCGCGCAGCGCGCCATTGGTCATCGTCTCCCCACGCGCACGCCGGCCGAACACGACGATTTCGCCCGCCAACAGATCGCTGTCGGCGGCGAGATCGATATCCATTTTCCGGTCGAGCTTGGCGCCGTCGAACAGGATCGTATCCTGCGACAGCCATTCGAGCCGCGCGCCCGCCCCCACATTCAGCGCGTTATGCACGCGCGCATAGGGGCCCCAAGCGCGGTAGATCTTCTCCGCCGATTGCGCGGTCACGAGTGCAGCGGCGCGATCGCCGATATCGACCTCGATCGTCAGCGAATCTCCGCCGACGATCCCGCCGCCGGTATTGACCAGCACCGCGACCGGCTGTTTTTCGGCGAGCGGATCGGGAAACAGGATTTTCAGCGGGTCGCGTTGTTCGAGGTCGGACAAGCGCACCACGCCGTCCTTCGCATCGTAGACATAGGCGACGCGCGCCCGGCCCGTAACGGCCGGTCGCACCAGGCCGCGAACGATATCGCCTTCCCCGAGCATGGCGCCTAATCTAGCGGGCAAATACGGCGGGGGGAAACATGACCGAAGGGGCATTGCGCGTTTTAGTGACCGCGGGGGCGGCCGGGATCGGCCTTGCCATCGCGCGGGAATTCGCGGCGGCCGGTGCGCGCGTCGCCATTTGCGACGTAGACGACGCGGCCCTCGCCGCCTTCCACGCCGACATGCCGGGACATCTTGCCTATGCCTGCGACGTGTCGGACGAAGACCAAGTCGCCGATCTGTTCGCCGACGCCGTGCCCGAATTGGGCCGGCTCGACGTGCTGGTGAACAACGCAGGGATTGCGGGCCCGACCTCCCTGGTCGAGGAAATGTCGCTCGACGATTGGCGCAAAACCCTGGCGATCAATCTCGACGGCCAGTTCCTGTGCGCGCGCGCCGCGATCCCGCATCTACGCGCGGCCGGCGGTGGTGCCATCATCAATCTTTCCTCGGCCGCCGGGAAATTCGGCTTTCCGCGCCGCGCACCCTATGCCGCCAGCAAATGGGGCGTCGTCGGGTTTACCAAGAGCCTCGCGATGGAGCTCGGACCCGACGATATCCGCGTCAACGCGATCCTACCGGGTGCCGTCGATGGGCCGCGCATCCAGCGCGTCATCGCC
Source organism: Pseudomonadota bacterium (assembly GCA_020161965.1). Taxonomy (GTDB): domain Bacteria; phylum Pseudomonadota; class Alphaproteobacteria; order CACIAM-22H2; family CACIAM-22H2; genus Tagaea. The sequence continues at coordinate 7,381 of JAIUNH010000120.1, read as the reverse complement.
GCCAAAGCGCAAGCGACCGGTGTTTCGATCGCCGAAATGACCGCGCGCTACACGGCGCAAGCCTCGCTCGGCCGCTTGATCGATCCGGCGGATATCGCGCGCATGGCCGTGTTCCTTGCTGGGCCCGGCGGGCGGAACATCTCGGGCCAAGCTTTGTCGGTCGATGGCGATACGCAGAGTTTGATCTAAACCGGATCCCAGCCGAAGCCGATTTCCGCGAGCGACGCCGTGCCCGCCGGCACGACGCGCCGCGCGATTTCGATCGCCCCGGTCGCGCGATAGAAATCCTGCGCGCCCGTATTCGCATCGAGCGCCCAGGCCATCAGGTTGCGCCCGCCGCGCGCGCGCACCCAGTCGCGGCCCTGTGCAAGCATCTTGGCCCCAAGCCCGCGCCGCTGAACATGGCGCAACAGATAAAGACTGCGGATTTCGTGATCCCAACCGGCGGGCGCTTCCGTGGCCGGCATAAACAGGCCGAGTGCCGCGAGCGCACCCGCATCGTCATGCGCGACCAAAGCGAGATAAGGCCCCTCGCCGCCCGCCAGGATCGCGGTCCACATCGCGGCACGCCACGCGAGGCGGTCGGGGGCGAGCAACGCCTCGGGCACTTGGCCGGCATAGGCCTGCCGCCACGCTTCGACATGCACGCGCGCGAGATCGGGGATATCGGCGGCCTTGGCCGCGCGTATCACACGCCGATCCGGGTCACTTCTTGACGATATCGACGACCAGCGCGAGCGGCGAATCCCGATCGACCTGAAGCCCATCGTCCTGGCGCTGGATATGGCCATCGACCTGCGCTTCGGATTCGACGGTCAGCGTTTCGTAGCGGATATCGCCCACGACGCGCGCCGTGCGGCCAAGCTCGACCGCCTTCGCCTTGATCGGCCCGAACACCTTGCCGAGCACGCGGATGCGTTCGGCCGTGATCTCGCCGCGAACCTCGCCGGTCGCGCCGATGGTCATCGTGTGCGTCTTGACCGTGCCTTCGATGCGGCCGTCGAGCTGGATGTCGCCGTCGCAATTCACGTCGCCCTTCACCGCGAAACCGGCGGCGATGATCGACGGGATCGACGGGCCTTGCGGCTTGGCCGCCGGGACGCGGGCCGTTTCGACGGGCGCTCTATTCGATTTTCCGAACATTGCGGATAGCCTCCACATAACGGGCGGGATCGACGGTACGGCCGTCGACGATGACTTCGTAATGGACATGCGGGCCGGTGCTGCGGCCCGTGGAACCGAGCAGGCCGACGGTCTGCTGGCGTTCGACGCGCTGGCCCACGCGCACGTCGATGCGCGTGAGGTGGCCGTAGCGCGTGGTGATGCCGAAATCGTGCTGGATCTCGACCAGATTGCCGTATTCACCGCTCCAGCTCGCGACCGAAACGCGGCCCGGTGCGGTCGCCATCACCGGCGTGCGCATGGGGGCGGACATATCGAGGCCCGAATGCATCGCCAATTGGCCGTTGAACGGATCACGCCGCACGCCATAGGGGCTCATCACGCCGTAATCGCGCAACGGCGGGCCGAACGGCAAGCGGCGCAAGGCCGTGCGCATGTCGCGCAGACGCTCGAGATCGGCACCCAACGAAGCGAGTTGCAAACTGGCGGGGGCAAGCCCGTCGGCGGCGGGCGCGTTCGCGGCCGGCGGCGCGAACGGACCGCCCGCACTCGACCCGCGATTGGCGAGAACCCGTTCCGGCGTGAGACCGGTCGAGCGCAGCACGCGCACGATTTCGTCGATCTGCACGCGCGTGCGCCCGCCCAGTTCGACGAGGGTGGCGTCTTGCGCGCGCGCCGCATCGCGTTCGCCCGCACGCAGCCGCGCGAGATCGCTGTTGGCCGCGCGCATCTCCAGCGCCAAACGCTGATCTTCGACCGCCAAGCGTCCGCGCTCGGCCAAAGCTTCGACGCGCAAACGCTCGACCGACGCGGCGCGCTCCGGTGCGCCTTCGCCGCGCGCCACGGGACGCGTTTCGATTTGGCGGAGCTTGTCGAGCAAACCTTCATGCGTCGTCTGCGCGCGTTCGCGCTCGCTCTCGGCCGAAGCCAAGCGCTGCTCGACATCGTGCATGCGCTCGATCAATTCGTTGCGCTGTTCCATCAGCGAGGCGACGGCTTCCGCCGCTTCCGCCCGGCCGCGATCGGCCGCGCGCGTTAGCGCTTCGGCCAGTTCTTCCATGCGCGCGCGGTGGTCGTCCTGCAGGCGCGCGACGTCGTTGGCGCGCTGTTCGATCTCGACCAACGCTTGGCGATAGGCATGCGCGCCGATACCCGCGACGAGCGCGGCACTCAGCATCAGCATCGCCACGAAACGCTGCGCGATCGGCGAGACGGTCAGCAACCGGACGCGGCCATCCGCGCGCACCAGAACCTCGCGCGGGCGAAACGCCCATGCGTCGATCCTGACGATCCAGCTCCCGAACCCCTTAACCATACATCCCCGTTCGAGGAATTCCGCCTTGTGGAAAACCGCCCGGAGAAGGCCTCTCGAAACCCTTCCGGACGCGGCGATTCGTCGCGAAAACGAGGCCGGATGATGCCGATTCAACCCGGCGTGTTCAAGCACGCCGACACCGAAAAAATCGCGGAAAATAAGGGCACAACGTGACTTTCGAGACGCAGCCCAACGCGTTGATTCTAAGCGATTCGCGAAACGCGAATTCGCGTTCTGTGGATAACTACGTGGATAAGCTGCGGCGTTGCGCGCCACGTCGCGCCGAAACATAGGCAAGCAGTCCGATCGAAATCACCAACACGGTCGCCAGTGCGTTGATCTGCGGGGACAAACCCAATCTCACGCTGGAGTAGACGAGCATCGGCAATGTCGTCGCCCCCGGCCCGGCGACGAAGCTCGCGATCACCAGATCGTCGAGCGACAACGTAAACGCGAGAAGCCATCCCGATGCGATCGCGGGTGCGAGCATCGGCACGGTCACGCGCAGGAACGCGCGCAGCGGCCCCGCACCCAGATCGAGCGCCGCCTCCTCCATCGCCGGATCGAGGCCGCGCAAGCGCGCTTCCACGATCAATGCGACGAACGCGGTGCCGTAGGTCGCATGCGCCAGCGCCACGACCAGGAAGCCGCGCTCGGCGGGCCAGCCGATCAGGCGTTCGAGGGCCGAGAAGCTCATCAGCATCGACAAGCCGAGGATCACTTCCGGCAACACCATAGGGACGAGCAACAGCAACGCGAAGAGCGGGCGCAACGCGAAGGCGCCAAGCCTTGCGAGCGCATAACCCGCGAGCGTGCCGAACACGCCGGCGATCGTCGCAGCAACCGCAGCGATGCCCAGGCTCAACCCCGCCGCTTCGATCATGCGTTCGTTGCGCAGCAATTCCGCGTACCAGCGCGTGGAGAACCCGGCCCACACCGTGACGAGGCGGCTGTCGTTGAAGCTGAACAGGATCAGCAACAGGATCGGCAGATACAAAAACACGAAGCCCGCCGCCAGGGCGGTCGGCAGCCACGACAAGCCGCGCTGCATCCCGCTCATCGCGTCGTCGCCCGCAAGCGATCGGCGATCACGACGGGCAGCGCCAAGCTAGCGGCCAACAGCGTGGCGATTGCGCAAGCGACCGGCCAATCGCGGTTCTGGAAAAATTCGAGCCACATCACGCGCCCGATCATCGGCGTGTCGGGCCCGCCGAGCAGATCGGGGATCACGAATTCGCCGGTCGCGGGAATGAATACCAGCAAGCAACCGGCGGCGACACCCGGCAGCGACAACGGGAAGGTCACGCGCCAGAAGGCGCGCGACGGCGTGGCGCCAAGGTCATGCGCCGCTTCGACGAGCGAGCCCTCGATCCGCTCCAGCGTCGAATAGAGCGGCAGGACCATGAAAGGCAGATAGGCATAGACAATGCCTAAATGAACCGCGAATTCGTTGGCGATCAACTCGAGCGGCTCGGATGCGAGGCCGACGCTCTGCAGCGCGGAATTGATGAGGCCCGTCGGGCGCAGCAACGCCATCCACGCGTAAACGCGGATCAGGAACGACGTCCAAAACGGCAGAATGACCAGAAACAGCAGAAATCCGCGCTTTCTTTCGGGTGCGCGCGCGATCGCATAGGCCATGGGATAGCCGATCAGCAGGCAAATCGCGGTCGATGTCGCCGCAATCCGCGCGGCATTCGCGAAGGCGCCTATATATAAGGTGTCGGAAAACACCAACGCATAATTGGACAGTGTCAATGACCACTCGAAAGGCGGGGCGCCTTGCGTGGACTCGCCCAAGCTCACCGCGAACACCAAAGCGAGCGGTGCAGCGACCGTCAAACCCAGCCACAGAAAGACCGGTGCGACGAAGCCGGTACGTGCACGCGCGGCCCAGGCGGCGGTCATCGCGCGATGACCGAACCGGCGTTTTCCGCCCAGCCGAACGCGATCTCCGTTCCGTTGGCGGGGATCGGCGCGTCGCCCGCCGCACTCGCGGTCAGTGTGCCGAACGACGTGTCGAGGAACACGAGCCGCCGCTCGCCCAGATACTGGCATTCGCGCACGCGGCCTTTATGCGGGCCTTGGAACAGCGTGAGTTTTTCAGGGCGCAGCGCCAGCCACCCGCCCTCCGGCCGCGCGATCAGATTCACGCGGCCGACGAACTCGGCGACGAATTTGCTCGCCGGGCGTTCGTAAAGTTCGGTCGGCGTGGCGATCTGGACGATCTTGCCCTTCTCCATCACGCCCACGCGGTCGGAGATGGCCATCGCCTCGTCCTGGTCGTGCGTCACGAACACGAAAGCGATGCCCAGGCGTGCTTGCAACTCGACGAGTTCGAGCCGCGTTTCTTCGCGCAGTTTGCGATCGAGCGCCGACAAAGGCTCGTCCAACAGCAACACGCGCGGATGGCGCGCCAACGCGCGCGCGATCGCCACACGCTGGCGTTGACCGCCGGAAAGCTGCGACGGTTTGCGCTTGGCGAAATCGCCGAGCTTCACCAGCGCCAACATTTCCGCAACGCGCGCATCGCGTTCGGCATCCGTCATATCGAGCGTTTCGAGGCCGAAGCGGACATTGCGCGCGACGTCGAGATGCGGAAACAGCGCGTAGCTTTGGAACACCGTATTCACGGGGCGCGCCCAAGGCGGGGCTTGGGTCACGTCCTTGCCGTCGAGTTCGATCCGCCCTGCATCGGGCGCTTCGAACCCGCCGATCAGGCGCAGCAAGGTGGTCTTGCCGCAACCCGACGGCCCGAGCAGGCAGAAAATCTCGCCTTCACCGATTTCCAGATCGACGCCGTCGACGGCCGCGGGGCCGCCGAACGACTTCGCCACGCCCGAAAGACAGATCATCGCGCGATCAACGACCCGAAGTGACGCGGCTCCAGGCGCGCGTGCGCGCGCGTTCGTAATCGCGGGCGGCCGGCGTGATCGTATAAAGGCGGGCACGCACTTCGTCGGGCATGAACACCGTGGGGTCAGAGCGCATCGGCTCCGGCACCAACGGCTTGGCCGCCGTCACCGGCGTGGGATAGCCGACGAAATCGGCGTTCATCGCCGCGATTTCCGGGCGCAGCATGAAATTGATGAATTGGTGTGCGGCGTCGACGTTGCGCGCGTCGGCCGGGATCGCCCAGACGTCGTGCGTGAACAGCGAACCTTCCTGCGGGATCGCGTATTCGACGCGCACGCCCGCACGCTTGGCTTCCACAGCGCGCGCGGCGGCCTGCTTGATGTCGCCCGAATAACCGAACACGACGCAGGCGTCGCCGTTGGCCAGATCGTTGATGTATTCCGACGAATGCCATTTGCGCACATAGGGCCGGATGCGCATCAGCATTTCCGTCGCTTTATTCAGATCTTCGATCGATTTGGAATCGGGATCGAGCCCCAGATAGCGCAAAGCCGCCGGGAAAACGTCGGTCGGCGAATCCAACACGACGATGCCGCAGCTGCGGAAGCGCTGCGCGATTTCGGGATCGAAGATCATGCGCAGCGAGAACACGGGCGCATCCGCCATCACGCGGCCCACGCGCTCGGCGTTGTAGCCGATGCCCGTGGTCGAGGAGAGATGGGGTACGACGAATTTATTGCCGGGATCGGCCTTGGCCACGTCGGCCAATACGCGTGCATCGACGCCGGCAAGATTGGGGATCTTCGACTTGTCGAGCTCGCGATAAAGCTTGGCCGGAATTTGCAGCGCCACAAAGGGCGAAGCCGACGGCACGACCAGATCGTAGCCCGAACGGCCGGCGCGCAATTTGGCGTCCAGCGTTTCGTTCGAATCGTAGGTGTCGTAGCGCACGCGGATGCCGGTCTCGGCGGTGAATTTCTTCAGCGCATCCGGCGCGATGTAATCGTTCCAGTTATAAACGTTCAGCGTACCCTGGGCGGCGACCGGGGCGGCTGCGAGAAGGCCGAGAAAAACGGCCGCAATTCGGGCGATTTGAATCGTCGGGCGCATCGTGCGACTCCCTGTTTATGGCGCATTCGATAGAGCCTTTCCGGCCCCTTCTTGTCAATCATATGGAGGGGCTTATGAAGGACCTTGGGCATGCCGGCGGAAAACGGCACGGTTTTGGCTAACACCCGAACCGCCCATGCCCGGCGCCCAAAACCGGGCGCCCATGCTAACGTCAAGGAACCGATGACCGACTCCCTCGATTTCGCCGCTTTGCGCGCGGCCTATGCCAACGGCGCTTCGCCCGCGGATACCGTGGCCGCGATCTACGACCGCATCGCCGCGCGCGGTGCGGATCCGACTTGGCTGCATGTCGTGCCGCGCGAGAAAAGCCTCGCCGCCGCAAAAGCGCTGGCGGATAAGCCGCGCGATCTGCCGCTCTGGGGCGTGCCCTTCGCGATCAAAGACAATATCGATCTGGCGGGGGCCCCCACCACGGCCGCCTGCCCCGAATTCGCCTACACGGCCGAGCGATCGGCGTTCGTCGTCGAGAAACTGATCGCCGCCGGCGCCCTCCCGATCGGCAAAACCAATCTCGACCAGTTCGCCACCGGCTTGGTCGGCGTGCGCTCGCCCTATGGCGTGCCCGAGAATACCTTCGACAAGCGCTACGTACCCGGCGGCTCGTCCTCGGGCTCGGCCGTTTCGGTCGCTTCCGGTCTCGTGTCGTTTTCGCTGGGCACGGACACGGCCGGATCGGGCCGCGTGCCCGCCGGGTTCAACAATATCGTCGGTCTGAAGCCGACCAAGGGAATGCTCAGCACCACGGGCTTGGTCCCGGCGTGCCGTTCGCTGGACGTTATTTCCGTCTTCGCGCTGACCGTTGCCGACGCGCTGGACGCCACGCGAATCGCCGCCGGGTTCGACGCGGCCGATCCCTATTCGCGGCGCATGGCGGGCACGCTCGACCGGCGCGCGGCGCCGCAATCCTTCCGCTTCGGCGTGCCGAAGGCGCCGCTGCTCGAATTCTTCGGCGACGCG
>JAIUNH010000119.1 GCA_020161965.1 Pseudomonadota bacterium | reverse complement strand
GATTCGCGAATGGCCGGCCAAGGCGGAGATCTGCGTGCGCTTGCTCGCCCAAGCGCGCGATCCGAACGCGCAAGCGCTGCTCGAGCGCACGCTCGCCGAATTGCTGTCGATGGAACCCCCGGCCGCGGCACTTGGCGTGGGCTACGACAACGCGCCCGCGACGGTGCGCATGGCGCTCGCTTTCGCGGGCGATAAGGCCGCGATGCAAGAAAGCGTTTCCGTCGTGCGTGCGATCGTCGGCGCCAAGGGCGACCGGCAATCCGCAGCACTCGAACAAGTCGCGCGCGATCGCTTGCGCGCGGCGCTGGCTTCGCCCGCGTCGCTGGCCAAGCGCGACCCCAGCGGCGAGATGAAAATGGCGCGCGGGCTTCGCGTCAGCATCGCCAATCTGCCGGTGCTGGCGGGTGACGCGGAAATCGAGAATGAATTGTCGCGCCGTTTCGGGCGCATGGTGGCGCCCGAAAGCCTCGATCCGCTGCTGCAACGCGAATCGGGAGTCGCGCGCAAATTGCTACTGCTGTTGCAATTGCATGCCGAGTTCGACGACGCGCATGCGCGCCGCAGCCTGGAAGGTGCCATCGGCAATTGGCTGCATTATCGCGATTTGAAGGACGAGTTTTTCGGCGTGGGCCTCGCCCCCGACGAAAAGGCCGCCTTGCTGGCCGAGGCCGCCAAGGCGATGAATGCGGCACTGATCGACCCGAATTTGAAGCAGCGCTTCAAGGAAGTCGTCGCGGTCAATTTCCCGTCGGTACAGGCCGGCGGCGGCGACCGGCGCATTTCGCCGCGCATGGTCGCAGGGCCCGAGGACAAGGTTCAGGTCATGGGCCAGCGCGCGCAATTACGCAATTGGAGCGAGACGGGGCTGCTCTTCGGCCCGGCGTCCAATCTGCGCATGGATCAACGCCTCAACGGCACGGTGATCTTGCGCAACGCCTTCCTCAACCTCGTTTTCGACGCCGAATTGCATATCGTGCGCGTGGGCGACGGCGGATTGATCGGCGCGCGTTATACCTGCCTCGATCCCAATGCGCGCGCGCGCATCAAGGCGCATTTCGCCGGACGCTGAAATCGGCGGCCGGAAAACGAAACCGCCCGCCGGGGGGAAATCCGGCGGGCGGCGCTTTCGTACGTCGCGAAGGTTACGCGGCTTTGGCCTCGATCGCGGTCGCGCCGGTCGTTGCGTTGGCGACGGGGATGCGGCGCGGCTTCATCGCCTCGGGCACTTCGCGCACGAGATCGACATAGAGCAGGCCGTTCTCGAGCTTGGCGCCGGTCACGCGGATGAAATCCGCGAGGTTGAAGCGGCGCTCGAACGCGCGCGCGGCGATGCCGCGATGCAGGAAGTTGGCATTCTCGTCGCTCTCGGCTTTGCGGCCGGCGATGATCAGCACGTTTTCCTGCTGGGTGAGCTCGAGCTCGGACTCGGCGAAGCCCGCGACCGCCATGGCGATGCGGTACGAGTCGTTGCCGGTCTTCTCGATGTTGTAGGGCGGGTAGGCGGGCGCCTCGACGCCGCGCAGGCCTTCATCGATCAGGCGCGACAGACGGTCGAAGCCGATGGTCGAGCGGAAAAGGGGCGAGAAGTCGAACTGATTCATGATCCTATCCTCCATTGAGCGATAGACGCTTGGGAGCCCGCCGATATCGGCCGGGCCCGGGGTTGAGCCCGCGGCCCCGAATGGGCGCCGCGGACGCAATGCCATTTAGGCGCCCGGAAATCGGGTTCAAGCCCCCAGAAAACGTGTTTGCGTTTTACCGCGCGGGCGCGGAGACTTGCCCCATGACGACGAAGCTGCATGCGGCGCCGGGGCCAAGCCCCTTCCTGGGTCGCGCCTATGACGAGACGATGGGGTTGCTGCTCTCGGCGCGCCATTATTGCGCTTCCGTCCAGCCGCGCGAGACGGCCCCCAGCGATCCCAACGACCGCCTGCATTTGAATTGCGAAGCGATGCGCCTGACCACGCGGCTGGCGCAGGTCATGGCCTGGCTGCTGGCCCAGCGCGCGGTCGCCGAAGGCGAATTGTCGGCGGAGAAAGTCCGCACGCCCGATTATCGCCTCGGCGCGCATGAGATATGCCTGGCCGACACGACGGCGCAGGTGAACGAATTATCGCCGCGTCTGGCCGATCTGATGGCGCGCAGCTTGAACCTGTTCGAGCGCATCGCGCGGCTCGATTCCCAGCTCGACGCGCACGCCTAAGCGGAACCCCCAAACGAAACGGGCGCCCGTTTGTGGCGGGCGCCCGTGAATTCGTCGTGTAACCGCGAAGAAGCTTACTTCTTCTTCTTGGCTTCGGCCTTGGGGGCCGGGGCGGCGGCCGGGGCCGCTTCCTTCTTCGGCTTGGGCGGCGGGGCTTCGCCCATCGGCTTCGCCTTGACCGCGCCGATGCCGGCGAAGCGCTTGTTGAACTTCGCGACCTGACCGCCCTGGTCCATGATGCGCTGCTGGCCCGTCCAGGCCGGATGCGTCTTCGGATCGATGTCCAGACGCAGCGTCTCGCCGGCCTTGCCGTAGGTCGAGCGCGTCTTGAACGTGGACCCGTCGGTCATGATCACGTTGATTTCGTGGTATTCGGGGTGCACGCCGGGCTTCATGGCCAGCTCCGTAATCCTGTCGAATAAAAGGGCGCCGCAATCAAGGGCGCCCCTTCGCGAGGCGCGGTTTATAGAGGAAACGGCCGGGGGGCGCAAGAAGTCGCATGCGCTATCCTCGACCTTGGGTCCGGCCCGTGCTAAACCCTCGGGCCGAAAAGCATTTTCCGGATATTGTCGATGGACGCCAACGACTTCGAAACGGCCGCCGATACCTTGCTGGCCCGATTGCAGACCCGGATCGAGCGCGAATTGGCCGACGCCGATATCGACGCCGAGCTGCGCGGCGGCATCCTGACGGTGGAATTCGATGACGGGCGGCAGTTCGTCATCAATAAACACGGTCCCACGAAACAGATTTGGGTCTCGTCGCCGCTGACCGGGGCCGCGCATTACGCCTGGGATGAAAGCGCCAAGGTCTGGCGCTCGACGCGTTCGGACGCCACGCTCGAAGCCGCCCTCGCCAAGGATTTGGCCGAGGCGAGCGGCCTGAAGGTCGCTTTCTGATCATGGCGGATTCGAAGAACGACCGGGCCTCGTCGCGCGATTTGCGCGTGCTGCGCCGTCTGTTCGGGTTGCTCAAACCCTATCGCGGGCGCGTGGTGCTCGCGGGTATCTCGCTCACCCTCGCGGCCGGCGCCGTGTTGGGGCTCGGCACCGCGTTGCGCTGGCTGGTCGATGCGGGCTTCGCCGCGGGCAATGCCGATCTGCTCGACCATGCGCTGCTCGGCCTGTTCGCCTTCGTGCTGCTGCTGGCGGGGGCGACCTATGCGCGCTCCTATCTCGTCACGTGGCTGGGCGAGCGCGTCACCGCCGACATTCGCCGCCTCGTTTTCGAACGCGCGCTGACGTTGTCGCCCGCCTATTACGAAACCACGCGCACCGGCGAAGTCGTGTCGCGCCTGACCGCCGACACCGCGACGGTGCAGACGATCGTCGGTTCCTCCGCCTCGATGGCGTTGCGCAACGTGCTGCTGTTCGCGGGCGGTGTCGCGATGATGGCGATCGCCTCGCCCAAGCTGACGGCCGTGGCGCTGCTGGTGGTGCCGCTGGTCGTCGGCCCGCTGATTTTCTTCGGTCGCAAGGTCCGTGCCCTCAGCCGCGAAAGCCAGGATCGCCTGGGCGATGTGGGTGCCGATATCGAGGAATCGCTCGCCGCCATCCGCACGGTGCAGGCCTTCAACCGCGAGCGCGCCGACGGCGAACGCTTCGGGTCGCGCGTCGAGGACGCGTTCGGCGCCAATGTGCGCCGCGCCAAAGCACGTTCCGCCTTGATCGCGATGGTGATGCTGTTCGTGTTCGGCGCTGTCGGCTTCGTGCTGTGGATCGGCGGGCGCGACGCGATCGCGGGCGAAATCACGGCCGGCCAATTGTCGGCCTTCGTGTTCTACGCCGTCGTCGTCGCGGCGTCGGTTGGCGCCATCAGCGAATTCGCGGCCGATCTGCAACGCGCGGCCGGGGCGTGCGAACGCCTGTTCGAACTTGCCGACGCGATCCCCGAAATCCGGGCACCTTCGTCGCCCGTGGCGATGCCGGCCCCAGCGCAAGGCCGCGTCGAATTCCGCGACGTGACGTTCCGCTATCCGGCGGCCCCCGATCGCACGGCGCTCGCCGATCTCTCGTTCAAGGTGGAGCCGGGCGAGACGGTCGCCATCGTCGGCCCGTCGGGGGCGGGCAAGACGACCGTGTTCCAATTGCTGCTGCGATTCTACGATCCGCAATCGGGCACGATCACGATCGACGGCGTGAAGCTCGCCGATGCCGATCCCGCCGATTTGCGCGCGCGCATCGGCTTGGTGGCGCAGGAGCCGACGATCTTCGCCGCCGACGTGTTGGAGAATATCCGCTACGGCAACGGGGCCGCGTCCGACGAAGCGGTGATGAAGGCGGCGCGGGCCGCCCATGTCGACGAATTCGCCGAACGTCTGCCCGATGGCTGGAAAACCTATCTGGGCGAGCGCGGCGTGCGTTTGTCCGGCGGGCAGCGCCAGCGCATCGCCATTGCGCGCGCGTTAGTGCGCGATCCGGCCGTGCTGCTGCTCGACGAAGCGACCAGCGCTTTGGACGCGGAAAGCGAGCGCTATGTGCAGGCCGCCTTCGAATCGCTGGGCAAAGGCCGCACCGTGCTGGTGATCGCCCATCGCCTCGCCACCGTGGCGCGCGCCGACCGCCTGCTGGTGCTCGATCGCGGGCGGTTGGTTGCGGCCGGTTCCCATGCCAAACTGATCGCCGAAGGCGGGCTTTACGCGCGCCTCGCCGCCTTGCAGTTCAAGGCGCCCGACGCGCCCGATGTGGAGAATAAGCGCGCATGATCCGCAAGCTCATCATTCTCGCCACCTGTCTGGGCCCGCTCGCCGCTTGCGGCGGCGGCGATCCAGTTTTGCGCGGGCCATCGCCGGCGCAATTGCGTGCGGTCGAGCGCCTGTCGGATCAGGATTTCGCCGTACCCGTGCCCGGCGGCCAAGCTTTGCTGATGCCGGTCTTCTCCGACAAGAAACTGATCGACCCGCATCCGGGCATCGAGCGCGTCGTCATCGGCGTGCAGGATCCCGCGCGCAACGCCGGCCTCGAATTCGATCGTTTGACGCGGCTGTTCGCGGACCAGTCGTCGACCATGACGATCGTGCCGCAGTTCCTGGCGGCGCAAGACACCGATCGCCATCGCCTGGGCCCCGATTTCGCGCGCTGGACGCTCGACGGCTGGAAGGATGGCGGCAATTCGCGTCCCGCCGCCTTCGCCGATCAAGGCGCGCTCGCCTCGTCGTTCGAAGCGATCGACGCGCTGCTGCTGTTCCTCGCCGACCGGCAGAGCTTTCCCGATTTGAAGCAAGTGGCGCTGGTCGGTTTCGGCCAAACCGCGCGCTTCGTGCAGCTTTACGCCGCGACCGCGCAAGGGCTGGGCGCCACCGAACGCGCGGGCATCGCCGTGCGCTTCGTGGTCGCCGCAGCCGACACCTATGTCTATTTCGACGAGGAACGGCCGTCGCGCGACGATGCGACCGGCTTCGCCGAATTCGACCGCCGCCAATGCAACGCCTTCAACTACTGGCCCTATGGTTTCGTACTGCCCGCCCCTTACGCGTCGGCGAGCGGCGCGTTGGCGCGCGATCAAGCGCGGGTCTATGCGCAGCGCGACGTGGTCTATCTGATCGGCGAACGCGATTCCGATGTCGGCGAGCGCGGCTGCGAAGCCCGCGCGCAAGGCCGTGACCGGCCCGAGCGCTTGACCAATTATCTGCGCTATCTCGCCAAGCTCAATGGCGCGCCGGTCGAAACGCATCGTCGTTTCACGGCCCCCGGTGTCGGCAACGATCCGGTGGCGCTCTATGCCAGCCCCTGCGGCCGCGCGGCGCTGTCGGGTGCGGATAAGTGCTGAACGCTCAACGCGGGGCCGCCAGCACCAGCGCCCAATAATCCTGACCGTCGGGGCTGCGAACGCGCGCAAGCCCGTGGCGCGTGACTTCGGCATTCAGCAGATTGGCGCGATGGGGCGGGCTGTCGAGCCAAAGCTTCACCACGACCGCGCCGTCGGCCGTGCCCATCGCCAAATTCTCCGCCGCCGCGCGATAGGGATAAAGGCCCAGCCGTGTCGCCAGATCGCGGCCTTGCCCGTCGCGATGGTCGAGCATGCGCCGCGCCGCGTTGTCTTGCGCGATCTGTGCTGCGATCTGCGTCAGCAGCGCATCGGGTGACGTCGCTTGCAGGCCCGCCGCGATCCGCGCTTGCGCCATCGCCACTTCGGCCGTGCGCTCGTCGGCGAACGCCAGGACGGGAAACGTCGCGACGATCAGCGCGGCCAGAAGCCCGCGCATCAGCGATTGGTGAAGCGGATCTCGATGCGCCGGTTGCGCCGCCAGCCGACTTCGTCGTCGCGATCGTCGATCGGCTGGAACTCGGCCATGCCCGCCGCCTGCAAGCGGTCCGACGGCACGCCGTTGGCCATCAACAGGCGCACGACCGAGATCGATCGTGCGGTGGAAAGTTCCCAATTCGACGGGAAGTCGCGGGTCGAAATCGGCCGGCGATCGGTGTGGCCGGTGATCTGCACGACCCAATCGACTTCCTTGGGGATGCGCGGGGCGATTTCCTTGATGACGTTGCCGAGCTGCATGAGCTGGCGCCCGCCTTCGCTTTCGATCGTCGCCGAGCCGGGGGCGAACAGGATTTCCGATTGGAACACGAAGCGGTCGCCGACCACGCGCATGTCGGCGCGGTCGCCCAGCACGGCGCGCAGGCGGCCGTAGAATTCGGAGCGGAAGCGCACCAATTCGTCGACACGGCTGGCGAGCGCCAAATTCAAACGCCGGCCGAGATCGACGATCTGCGCCTGCTGCTCGGAGGATTTGCGCTCCGAATCCGACAGCAGCGCTTCCAAGCGGCGCAATTGCTCGCGCAATTCGGCGGTCTGGCGATTGAGCAACGCGACCTGCGCCTGGGCTTCGCTCGATAGGCGCTTATCCTCGGTCGATTGCGCTTCGGCCGAGGCCGTGCGCTTCTCCAACGCTTCGCGCATCGCGGCCAAAGCTTCGAGTTCGCGCAATTGCATCTCGATCTTTTCGCGATCGGCCGCCATCGATTGGTTGGCGAGTTCGATCTGCTCGGCCTGGGCGCGGCTGAGACTGCGCAGATTGTCGCGCTCGCCCAGGCTCGCCGAAAGTTCGTTCTGCAGGCTTTGCAGGCGCGAACGCAGATCGTCGGTCGCGCGTTTTTCCAGCGCCAGCGTTTCGGCCAATTGGGCGAGCTGGGCGGAGGCGCGGCTCAACTGGTCGTCGCGCCCGGCGATGATGTCCTTCAGATGGAACTGGAAGACGGTGAACACCATCACGACGAACACGATGGCGATGACCAGCGTCGCCAGCGCGTCGACGAAGCCGGGCCAAACGTCGACCGTGCGGGTCGTGCGGCGGCCGGACCCGCGCATCAGTTGCGCGGCTCCTCGGCCAACGCCGCGATCGTGCGCGCCAGCAGGCGGATCTCGTTGCGCAGATCCTGGGTCATCTGGGCGCGGCCGGTGGACGCGTCCTCGATCAGGCGATTGAGGGCGATATCCATGTTACGGATATGGCCACGCGTCGCGTCGTCCACGCCGCCGCCGCCCGCATTGCGGGGCGCATCGGCCAAACGCGTGAGCACCGCGCGCAATTCGACCTGACCTTCGGCGAGTTTCAGCAGCAATTGCTGCTCGGCCTTCATCTGGTCGGCGAGCTGACCCAAACGTTCGGCGAGCACGGCGTTGCCTTGTGCCGCACTGGCGCGGCCTTCCTCGCCGCGCGCCATCGTGCGCTGCAAGGCTTCGAGATTGTCGGCCGTGGTTTCGAGCAGCGCTTGGATATAGGCGGGCACGGTCGCGTCGCCGCCGTCGCCCGAACCGATGGCACCGGAGGACACGCGCGTTTGCGACGCCAGCATTTCCTCGAGCTCGTTATAGAAACGATTCTGCGCTTGGCCCGCTTGCAGATCGCAGAAGCCCAGCACGATGGAGCTTGCGAGGCCGAACAGCGACGTGCCGAAGGCCGTGCCCATGCCGCCCAACGGCGCTTGCAACCCGGCCTGAAGTTCCTTGAACAGCGAGCTTGTGTCCGTCGCCGCCGACAGCGTGCCGATCACGCCGCCCACGGCCGCGACCGTCTGCAACAAGCCCCAGAACGTGCCGAGCAGGCCCAAGAAGATGAGCAAGCCCACGAGATAGCGCGACAGGTCGCGGCTTTCATCGAGGCGCGAGGCGACGGAATCGAGCAGCGAGCGCGTAGCGATCGGCGACAGGCTGAAGCGGCCCGTGCGCTCGCCCAGCATTTTGACCATGGGGGCGAGCAAGCGCGGCGTGGCGCCCGACAGCGCTTGACGTCCGGCGCGGAAACTCTCGATCCAATCGATCTCGCGGTTCAGCCCGAAGATCTGGCGCAGATTGAAAACGATACCCAGCGCCAGCACGCCCATGAT
Source organism: Pseudomonadota bacterium (assembly GCA_020161965.1). Lineage (GTDB taxonomy): Bacteria > Pseudomonadota > Alphaproteobacteria > CACIAM-22H2 > CACIAM-22H2 > Tagaea. Next base: position 618 of record JAIUNH010000119.1, on the reverse strand, counting down.
CAGGCCGTTCAGCGCCATATGATGCGAGAAGGCTTCGACGATGCCGTCGTACAGGAAGGCGACGACGCCGCCGACCGCGATCAGGAAGATCAGCGTGCGGATCAGGAACCGCGTGGGCCGTGACATCGATCCGTCCATCCCCACGACCTCCTTCGGCTGCGACTTAAGGCTTATCGGCGGACGAGCAGGATATCGACGCGGTCCGGCGGCCCGTCATTGGTGCGGCCCAAGGCGCGCACATCCATGCGCGTCGCCGCGATTCCCTGCTCGATCAATTGGCCGCGCACGGCCAGCGCACGCGACAGCGACAGGCGGCGCGCTTGGCCGCCCTGGTCGTCGCCGCCCGAGGCGAAGGCCTGAATTTGGAGCCGTGCCGCACTATCCGATTTCAGCGCGTCGAGCACGGCACCCAGGGCGGCCTTGCCTTGGTCGTTGAGTTCGGGCGAACCGGCCGCGAAGGGGATCGTCGCCAAAGCACCGCCGGTGGCGCGGGCCACGGGAACGGCGGCGGTTTGTGCGGGGGCTGCCGCCGGGGCTTGCGCCGCCGTGACGGGCGGTGCCGGTGCGGGTGCTGGTGCCGGTGCAGGGCCGCGGCTTCACCGACGAGCCGAGCATCCT
>JAIUNH010000118.1 GCA_020161965.1 Pseudomonadota bacterium | reverse complement strand
GACCTTCATGATCTCGTAGGCCTTGTGGCCGCGCGGTGTCGCGACCTCGACCGTATCGCCGGCCTGTTTGTTGATCAGCGCGCGCGCCAGTGGCGAGGTGATCGAAATGCGGCCCTTCTCGATATCGGCTTCGTCCGCACCGACGATCTGATAGGTCGATTCCTCGTCCGTATCCTCGTCGGCCAGCGTGACCTTCGCGCCGAACTTGATCTGTTTGCCCGACAGCAACGCGATGTCGATGATCTCGGCGCGGCTGATCTTGTCCTCGAGCTCCAGAATGCGGCCCTCGATGAAAGATTGGCGCTCGCGCGCGGCGTGATACTCGGCGTTTTCCGAGAGGTCGCCGTGATCGCGCGCCTCGGCGATCGCGCGAATGATCGCGGGCCGCTCGGTCGACTTCAAATTCTTCAACTCGGCTTCGAGGCGCTCGTAGCCCTCGGGCGTCATCGGAACTTTATCCATTTATCGCGAACTCTCGTCCGTTTCCTATACCTCGCCCTCTTCGGCAAAATCGCACGCCCGCGGTCGGTTCCGGGGGAACCGGCCGCCCGTTCCGCAATGCGTTTCGGGAGGCGCCTTCAGAAGGCGCCCTTAAAGTACGCCTGCAAGGGAGCCACTTCAAGACTGCCGGCGCGCAACGCTCCGATCGCCTCCACCGCCGCCCGGCAACCCGCCAGGGTCGTATAATAGGCGATCCCCGACATCAGCGCCGTATGCCGCAAACTGAATGAATCTTCAACGGCTTGCGCCCCCTCGGTGGTGTTGAAAACCAGGTCGATCTGGCCCGATTTCATCGCATCCACGATATGGGGACGGCCTTCCAGGACCTTGTTGACCTCGGTGATGCCCTCGACCCCGGCCCTTGCGAGATAGGCCGCCGTGCCGCGCGTCGCGACGATCTTGAACTCCATCTCCTGAAGGCGCTTAGCCATCTGCACGGCGATTTTCTTGTCGCCGTCGCGCACCGACAGGAACACCGTGCCCTTGGTCGGCAGGCGCTGACCGGCACCGAGCTGCGACTTGGCGAAGGCATGGCCGAAATCGGCGTCGATGCCCATCACCTCGCCCGTCGATTTCATCTCCGGCCCCAGCAGCGTGTCCGTACCCGGGAAGCGCGCGAAGGGGAACACCGCTTCCTTCACGGCGACGTGATCGAGCTTGCGGTTCTTCTTGAGCTTGAACGAGGCGAGCGTTTCGCCCGCCATCACGCGCGCGGCGATCTTGGCGATCGCCACACCGGTCGCCTTCGCGACGAACGGCACGGTGCGCGAGGCGCGCGGGTTCACTTCCAGCACATAGACCTCGCCGTCCTTCACCGCGAACTGGACGTTCATCAAGCCGATGACGCCCAGCGACGACGCGAGTGCGACCGTCTGGCGTTCGATCTCCGCGATGATCGCCTTGGGCAGCGAGTATGGCGGCAAGGAGCAAGCGCTGTCGCCCGAGTGAATGCCCGCTTCCTCGATATGCTCCATGATGCCGGCGACATGCACTTCCTTGCCGTCGGCGAGCGCGTCCACGTCGACCTCGATCGCATCGGTCAAATAGCTATCGATCAGCACCGGGTTCTTGCCCGAGACGCGCACCGCCTCATGGATATAGGTGCGCAGCGCATCGGGCGTGTGCACGATCTTCATCGCACGGCCGCCGAGCACGTAAGACGGGCGCAGCAGCACCGGATAGCCGATGCGCGTCGCTTCGGCTTCCGCTTCCTTCAGCGAGAACGCCGTGCCCGAGGGCGGTTGCTTGAGCTTCAGCTTGTCCAGCAGCTTGGCAAACCGCTCGCGATCTTCGGCCAGATCGATCGCGTCGGGCGACGTGCCCAGAATGGGAATGCCCGCCGCTTCCAGCGCCGAAGCCAAGCGCAGCGGCGTCTGACCGCCGAACTGGCAGATCACGCCGACGACTTCGCCGTTGGTCTGCTCGCGGCGCACGATCTCGATCACCGTTTCGGGCGTCAGCGGCTCGAAATACAAACGGTCGGCCGTGTCGTAATCGGTCGAGACGGTTTCCGGGTTGCAGTTGACCATGATGGTCTCGAACCCGGCGTCGCGCAGCGCATAGACCGCATGCACGCAGCAATAATCGAACTCGATGCCCTGGCCGATACGGTTGGGCCCGCCGCCCAGGATCACGACCTTGCGCTTGTCGGTCGCCTCGTCTTCGCTCTGCGCCACGCCGAAGGACGGCGTCTCGTAGCTCGAATAGAGATAGGGCGTGCCCGACGCGAATTCGGCGGCACAGGTGTCGATACGCTTGAACACCGGCAATTGACCGGTGGCGCGGCGCGCGGCTGCGACATCCGCCTCGCTCTTGCGCACGAGGGTCGCAAGCCGCGCATCGCCGAAGCCGAGCTTCTTCAATTCGAGCCAGCCCGCCTCGTCCTTCGGCAAGCCCTTGCGCTTCACTTCCGCTTCGGCGGCGACGATCGCCGCCGCTTGGCGCACGAACCACGGATCGTAGGAACAAGCGCGGCAGATTTCCTCGACCGACAGGCCGATGCGCAAGGCCTGCGCGATCACCAGCAGGCGATCGGGCGTGGGCTTCGACAACGCGGCCAACGCCGCCATGCGTTCCTTGCCCGGCTCCTGACCGGGTACATCGATTTCGTCGAGGCCGGTCAGGCCCGTTTCCATCGAGCGCAGCGCCTTCTGCAACGCTTCGGCGAAATTGCGGCCGATCGACATCGCCTCGCCCACCGACTTCATCGCGGTGGTGAGCAACGCCGGCGTGCCGGGGAATTTCTCGAAGGTGAAGCGCGGCATTTTGACGACGACATAGTCGATCGTCGGCTCGAACGACGCGGGCGTCGTCTTGGTGATGTCGTTGGTCAGCTCGTCCAGCGTGTAGCCGACGGCGAGCTTCGCCGCGACCTTGGCGATCGGGAAGCCCGTGGCCTTGGACGCGAGGGCCGACGAACGCGACACGCGCGGATTCATCTCGATCACGATCATGCGGCCCGTTTTCGGGTCCACGGCAAACTGCACGTTCGACCCGCCGGTCTCGACGCCGATCTCGCGCAGCACCGCCAGCGAGGCGTCGCGCATGATCTGGTATTCCTTGTCGGTCAACGTCAGCGCGGGCGCCACGGTCACGCTGTCGCCCGTGTGCACGCCCATCGGATCGACGTTCTCGATCGAGCAGATGATGATGCAATTGTCGTTGCGGTCGCGCACGACCTCCATCTCGTATTCCTTCCAGCCGAGGACGCTTTCCTCGACCAGCGTGGAACCGACGGGCGACGCGCGCAGCGCCCCCAGCACGATCTGTTCGTATTCGTCGGCGTTGTAGGCGATGCCGCCACCCGTGCCGCCCATCGTGAAGGACGGGCGAATGATCGCGGGCAGGCCGACAAGGTCGAGCGCTTTTTTCGACTCGTCCATCGACGTCACGAGCATCGAGCGCGGGCAATCGAGCCCGATCTTCGCCATCGCGTCGCGGAAGCGCAGCCGGTCCTCGGCCTTGTCGATCGCATCGCGCTTGGCGCCGATCATCTCGACGCCGTATTTCTCCAGCACGCCCATCTCGGCGAGCTTCATCGCGGTGTTAAGCGCGGTCTGCCCGCCCATCGTGGGCAGCAGCGCGTCGGGCCGCTCCTTGGCGATGATCTTCTCGACGATCTCGGGCGTGATCGGCTCCACATACGTGGCGTCGGCCAAGCCCGGATCGGTCATGATCGTCGCGGGATTGGAATTCACCAGGATGACGCGATAGCCCTCGTCCTTCAGCGCGCGGCAGGCTTGCGTGCCCGAGTAATCGAACTCGCAGGCCTGGCCGATCACGATCGGCCCGGCGCCGATGATGAGGATGGAGGAGATGTCTGTCCGTTTCGGCATGGCTCAGCGCGCCTTCTCTTTGGCGATCAAATCGACGAAGCGTTTGAACAGGTAATGGGCGTCTTGCGGGCCGGGGCTCGCCTCGGGGTGGTACTGCACCGAGAAGGCCGGGCGATCGGTCGCCGCAATGCCTTCGTTCGTGCCGTCGAACAGCGAGACATGCGTTTCGCGCGCGTTCTTGGGCAGCGTATCGGCCAGCACGGCGAAACCGTGATTCTGGCTGGTGATCTCCACCTTGCCGGTGTCGAGATCCTTCACGGGATGATTGGCGCCGCGATGGCCGCGCGGCAGCTTGGTGGTCTTGGCCCCCAGCGCCAGCGCCATCATCTGATGGCCCAAGCAAATGCCGAAGATGGGCATACGTCTGTCGAGCAGCGCCGTGATCGTCGGCACGGCATAGACGCCGGTCGCCGCGGGATCGCCGGGTCCGTTCGACAGGAATACGCCGTCGGGCTTGTGGCGCAGCACGTCGTCGGCACTCGCATCGGCGGGCACGACGGTCACGTCGCAACCGGCGGCGGCGAGGCAACGCAGAATATTGCGCTTGGCGCCGTAATCGATGGCGACGACCTTGAAGCGCGGCTTGTCCTGATTGCCGTAGCCCTTGCCCAGCACCCAGGTCGTTTCGGTCCAGTGATAGGACTGGCGCGTCGTCACTTCCTTGGCGAGGTCCATGCCTTCCAGGCCCGGCCACGCTTTGGCTTCTTCGCGCAACGCCTCGACGTCGAACTTGCCGTCGGGGGCGGTGACGATCGTGCCGTTGGGCGCCCCACCGTCGCGGATATGGCGCGTCAACGCGCGCGTATCCACGCCGACGATGCCGGGAAGCCCATGCGATTTCAGCCACGCATCGAGCGACTTGTCGGAACGGAAATTCGACGGCTCGGTCGGTTCCTCGCGCAGCACGAGGCCGCGCGCCGCCGGCGTGATCGTTTCGATGTCTTCGATATTCGTGCCCACGTTCCCGACATGCGGGAAGGTGAAGACGATGATCTGCCCGGCGTAAGACGGGTCGGTCAGAATTTCCTGATAGCCGGTGATCGAGGTGTTGAAACACACCTCGCCGCTTTTGCGCGCCGGCGCGCCGATCGCGCGGCCCCAGAAGATCGTGCCGTCGGCGAGAACCAAAGCGGCGGTCGCCCCGGCGGGAATCCCCGCTTTGTTTTTCGTGAGGGTGCGGGTGGCGCTGACCATGCGGGCCTCCTGAATTGGCGATCGGCGGCGGGTCTAGGCGCCTGCCTAAGCTTTGGTCAAGCCTGGATACGCCGCCCACAAACCACTGAAATTACGATGATTTCCATGCACCGTTCGACGGCAGCGCCGACTCGTCGGGCGATTCCGCCTCGCTTTTATGGACCGAATGGTTTAGTCTTTATCAATTGGTCCATTATATTTTACCGCCATGCCCCGTATCGTCGCCGAACGCCAAGATGTGCTGCCCAAGCTCGCGGAGATCTTCCGCAAGCGCGGCTATGACGGCGCCAGTATTTCCGAAATCGGCAAAGCGACGGGCTTGGGCAAAGGCAGCCTTTATCACTTTTTCCCCGGCGGCAAACCGCAAATGGCGGAGGACGTGCTCGCCGAAATGGATGCTTGGTTCGAAGGCAATATCTTCGCGCCCTTGCGATCGATCCCGGCGGGCGATGCGAAGGAAGCGCGCGCACGTCTGACCGAGATGTGCCGCGCGCTCGACGCCTATTTCAAATCGGGGCGGCGCGTGTGCTTGTTCGGCGCCTTTGCGCTGGCCGATACGCGCGAAGCTTATGCGCCGCGCATCCGCGGCTATTTCCAGCGTTGGATCGAAGCGATCGCGCGTGCGTTGGTCGTCGCAGGGCACGCCCCCGCCGATGCGCGCACCGAAGCGTTCGACGCGGTCGCGTGCATCGAAGGCGCCATCGCGCTGTCGCGCGCCGCCGACAACCCGCCCGCCTTTGCCGGCGCCATCGCGCGCTTGCAGGCGCGCTTGATCGCCTAATACTCGATCTTCAGGACTTCGAGCATTTCCACGCCCTTGGGCGTGCGTACGTCGATCAAATCGCCCACGCGCGCTTTCAATAACGCGCGCGCGACGGGGGCGACCCAGGCGATGGCGCCCGGCTCGCTATTGGTCTCGTCGACGCCGACGAGCCGCACCGTGCGTTCCTCGCCTTCGCCATCGGCATAGGTGACGCGCGCGCCGAAGAACACTTGCGCGCGATTGGTCTGGCGCGCGGGATCGACGATCTCCGCGATCTCCAAACGCTTGGTCAGATAACGGATGCGCCGGTCGATCTCGCGCAAGCGGCGCTTGCCATAGATGTAATCGCCGTTCTCCGAGCGATCGCCATTGCCCGCCGCCCAGGAAACGGTCTCGACGACCTTGGGTCGCTCGACGCGCAGCAGATGCTTGAGTTCGTCTTGCATCTTCTGCCAGCCGGCGGGCGTCATCAAATTGCGCGAACCGCCCGGCAGCGGTGCGGGTTCCGGGCCGTCGTCGTCATCCGCATCGTCGTTCTCTTTGGTGAAGGCCTTGCTCACGCCAGCGCCTCGGGCTTTGGACCACCGGCGGCCCAATCCAATAGCTCGACCGTGTGAACCACCGGCACCGATGCCGCCGCCCCGATCTGCGCGATGCAGCCGATATTACCCGCCGCCACCAGATCGGGCTTCAATGCTTGGATATTCGCCACTTTACGCGCCTGAAGCTGCTGGGCGAGTTCGGGCTGCATCAGATTATACGTGCCAGCCGAGCCGCAGCACAGATGCCCTTCGGCCGGGTCGCGGATCTCGAACCCGACATCGGCGAGCAGCTTGCGCGGCACACCGCCCAGCTTCTGCCCGTGCTGAAGCGAGCAGGCCGAGTGATAGGCGACGACGAGTTGCTCCGGCGCCTTCGCAGCACCCATGCCCAACTCGGTCAGCAATTCCGAAATATCCTTCGTGCGGCGCGACACGTCCTCCGCGAAGGCCTTCAGATGCGGGTCTTCGCGGAACATGAAGCCGTAATCCTTGACCGTCGTGCCGCAACCCGAAGCGTTGACCACGATCGCGTCGGGCCCAGCACCATTCCACAATTTCATCCAAGCGCGGATATTGGCGGCGGCTTGTTCGTGGCTCGCCTCGGTCTTGCCCATGTGATGGACCAGCGCGCCGCAGCAGCCGGATTGTTCGGCGATGGCCACGTCGCAGCCCAAACGCGTCAGCAAGCGGATCGTCGCCTCGTTGATTTGCGGGGCGAGCACACGCTGTGCGCAGCCTTGCAGCAGCGCCACACGCTTGCGCGCTGTCCCGATCGCGGGGAACAGCGTGACACCTTCCATCGGCGACGGCGACGGAATGCGCGCGGGCGCCATATCGAGCAACGCGCGCATGCGGCCGAAGAAACCCTTCGACGGTAACAATGCGCGGAAAGGTTTGGCCAGCAACGCGCCGATCAACGCGACACGCATCCGCCCCGGATAGGGCAAGATCGCGGCGAGTACGGACCGCAAAGCGCGATCGAGGAACGGGCGCGTATAAGTCTTCTCGATATGCGCGCGGGCATGATCGACGAGGTGCATGTAATTGACGCCCGACGGGCAGGTCGTCATGCACGACAGACACGACAAGCAGCGATCGACATGCTTGACCGTACGCGCATCGGCGTCGCGGCCCGCTTCCAGCATGTCCTTGATCAGATAGATGCGGCCGCGCGGGCTGTCGAGTTCGTCGCCCAGCGTGACGTAGGTCGGGCACGTCGCGGTGCAGAAGCCACAATGCACGCATTTGCGCAGGATCGTTTCCGATTCGCGGGTATCCGCATCGGCCAATTGCGCGAGGGTGAAATGGGTTTGCATCGCTATACGCCCTCGTACATCCGGCCGGGGTTGAGAACGCCGGCAGGATCAAACTGCGACTTAATCCCGCGCGTCAGCGCCATCACGGGCGCGCTGAGCGGTTCGAACACCGGCACGGATGCGCGTGACGCGTCCGAGGCGCGGATCAGCGTCGCGTGGCCTTCGCCCATCGCCGCGCGCAAACGCGGCGCTTGTTTGGAGATTGCGGCATCGTCCATCGCGAGCCACACGAGCCCGCCGCCCCAATCGAAATAGTAAGCGCTGTCGGGCAGTGCGGCGACCAAGGTGGAGGCTTGCGTGGCCGCCAGCGACACGCGCCACAACGCGGTGTTGGCGGGCAGAAGCGCACGCACGTCGCGCACTTCTTCCCAGAACGCTTTGGAGCGCATCGAATGCAACTCCTCCTGCCCGGCTTTCGCGGGCAGGGCCTTGCGCAAGGCTTCGCAGCGCGCCGTGACAGAAACGGAAGTGCCCTCGACGCGAATCGCCGCGACGGAGGCGCCGGCATTCTTCACATGATCGACCGCCGAATGCACAGCGGTCGTCGCGGGCAGATAAGCCGCACCGGAGACTTCCCAAGGCGAGTTCAGCGCATCGGCGAGGACAGTCACCGCCTCGTCGGGCGTCAAACCGAAAGCCAAAACCGTGCGCGATTTTGGCGGGGCGGGCATCACCTTGACCGTCACCGTGTCGAACACGGCCAGCGTGCCCATCGAGCCCGCCATCAGCTTGGGCAGATCGTAACCGGTGACGTTCTTGACGACTTTGCCGCCACCCTTGAAGGCTTCGGCGCGGCCCGACACGGCGGAGAAGCCAAGGAAATGGTCGCGCGCCGAACCGATCTTCACCCGGCGCGGGCCGCCGAGATTTGCCGCGAGCGCACCGCCAATCGTGCCCGCCCCCGCTTCGCCGCCGTAGAGGGGGGCGAGATCCGGCGGCTCGAACGCGAACATCTGCGCGCGCTGTTCGAGCAGCAGCAGCAGATCGCGCATCGGCGTCGCCGCAGCGCAGCTCAGCACGAGTTCTTCGGGTTGATAGTCGATCCCGCCCTTCAAGGCCGAGGTATCGAGCACCAGCGACGAAGCGACCGCGCGACCCAAGCCGCGCTTGCTGCCCGTACCGCGCACTTCCACCTTGCGATCGTTGCTGACGCAGGCGGCGATCGCGTCCTTCAACTCGGCCGCGTTGGTTGGCTTAAAGACTTCCATGTCAAAACCGCGGCAGATCGGGAAAGGATACGGCGCCGCGCTGCACATGCATCCGGCCCATCTCGGCACAGCGATGGAGCTGCGGGAAGACCTTGCCGGGATTGAGCAAGCCGTCGGGATCGAAGGCGCATTTGACGCGCAGCTGGTGCGCAAGATCGGTTTCGTCGAACATCGACGGCATCAGATCGCGCTTCTCGATCCCCACGCCATGCTCGCCGGTCAACACGCCACCGACCTCGACGCACAGGCGCAGAATATCCGCACCCAGCATTTCGGCCGCCGCCAGTTCGCCGTCCTTGCTGGCG
>JAIUNH010000117.1 GCA_020161965.1 Pseudomonadota bacterium | reverse complement strand
CAACGTGATCATCACATCTTCGGGCCGCAAACCCGGATCGTTGACGAGGTTGCGCGCGATCGCGGCGTAAAGCCCGCGCTTGATGTCGTCGGAACGGCCCACGCTCCAGAAAATATGGACCAGCGTGAAATCGGGCCCGCGCGCGATGTTCATGTATTGGGGATCGGCGATCAGCCGGCCCGGCTTGTGTTCGTCGATCACTTGGAAGCGATCGTCGGCGGGCACGGTGCCGGTGGCAACCAAAGCGGCGTGGACGCCGTCGGCGACCGCTTTGATCCAGGCTTCCGGCTTGCCTTCGGGAATGTCGATACGCACGAGCGGCATGGGCTTCTCCTGTCGTTATCGGGAGAAGATGAGTCCGCGTCGCGCCGGTGGCTAGAGGGCGGGGCGGCGCAAGACTTGTGAACCGGTGTCTTAAAAAGCGAAGAGCGGCGACGCCTTTTGGGCATCGCCGCTCCGCTGGATCGGCAGCTCCGCCCCGAAGGGAGGAGAAACGGGACGGGCGCTTGATCCTTAGGCGTTAGGCCGCGCGGGCGGCCGGGCGAACCTGCACGACATTCGCCGCGAGGACCGCCGGGGCGGCCGAGGCGTCGAACGGCGCGTAGCCGTCGCGGACATAATGGCCCGAAGCGATCTGGGCGATTTCGGCGCGGTTGATGCCGATATCGGCGAGCGTGCGGTCGTCGAGCGAGTCGAGTTCCGCGAACGTCTGGCGACGCTCGTTCCACGACTTGAACTTCGCGACCAGCGCCTGCACGGCCTCGTAGACCAGCTTGGCGCGCGCACGACGGGCCGCCATCGAGAGCTCCAGCTCGTCGATCCGGGCGCCGTTGGCGCCAAAGGACGGGACGGCATTGAACTGCGACTGGGCGGACATGATTTCTATCTCCTTATCAACTCGTTAGCGGTCTCGCCGACCATTCGGCAGATCATTCGCCAACGAACGAACAAGCTCAATGTAGGCGATCTTGTGCGCCGCAACATCAGATGATAGTGCGCCGCAGCAATGCATTTCGCGCATGCAGCATTCTGACACAATTGCGCAGTGCGCAGGGCAGAACGCCGGAAGCTTTCCGGCTATTGCCGCAAAGCCTTGGCGTGCTTAGGTTTCCAACCATGCCGCCACGCGATCAACCGACCCCCGCCTGCCGTGAAACCTATCAAGGCGATACCGCGCTCGCGGGATTGCTGGCCAAACACGGCGCCAAAATGGACGTTGCCGGGGTTCGCGCCCTGTTGGACGGCGTTCTGGCCGCCCCGCAAGGCGAGGATCCGCGCGCCTGGCACGCCTTGGTTTGCGATGTGCCGTCCGATGCGTTGCGCGCCCAGCTCGATGCCATGAAAGCCGAACTCGCTGCGAAAATCGCGTTCGGTCTGGGCGAAGGCGAATGGCGCGCCACGCGCGTCGCCGATTTGCGCGCCGAACTCGCGCGGCGCGGCCTTGCCGGTTTCGTGCTGCCGCGCGGCGACGAACATCAAGGCGAATATGTCAGCCCGCGTGCCGAGCGTTTGGCGTGGCTCACCGGATTCACCGGCTCGGCGGGGGCGACGATCGTGCTGGCCGACAAGGCCGCGATCTTCATCGACGGGCGCTATACGTTGCAGGTGCGCGCCCAAGTCGACGGTTCGATTTTCGAATATCGCCATCTGGTCGAAGAGCCGACGCATGAATGGCTCGCGGCCAACGCGCCCAAGGGCGGCAAGATCGGCTACGATCCGTGGCTGCATGGCAGCGACGGGATCGAGCGTTTGCGCCAAGCCTGCGAAACCGCCGGCGCCACGCTGGTGGCCGTGCCCGACAACCCGATCGATCGCGTATGGCCGGACAAGCCCGCGGCCCCGATCTCGCCGATGGTACCGCACGATCTCGCTTTCGCGGGCAAAGCCTCGGGCGAGAAGCGCGCGGAACTCGCCGGCGATTTGCGCAAGCGCAAGCTCGACGCGGCGGTGGTGTCGGCCCCCGATTCATTGGCGTGGCTGCTGAACGTGCGCGGCGGCGACGTGCCGCACACGCCCCTGGCATTGGGCTTCGCCGTTCTGAACGCCGACGAGCAAGGCTCGGTCGATCTGTTCGTCGATCCGCGCAAAGTGGCGCCCGGCACCTTCGCGCATCTGGGCAATGCCGTGCGTCTGCATGCACCCGACGCGTTCGCCGGTGCGCTCGCCGATCTTGGCAAACGCAAGGCGCGCGTGCTGACCGATCGCGCGACCTCGGCCGCGTGGATCGATTCGACCCTCTCATCGTCGGGCGCCGTGCTCACACGCGATGCGTGCCTGTGCGCGCTGCCCAAGGCGCGCAAGAACGCCGGCGAATTGCAGGGTACACGCGACGCGCATATCCGCGACGGTGCGGCGGTGGCGCAGTTCCTCGCCTTCATCGCGCGCGAAGGGGTGAAGGGCACGCTCGACGAAATCTCGGCGGCCGATCGCTTGCTCGAATTCCGTCGTGAGGGTGCGAATTTCCGCGATACGAGTTTCGACACGATCTCGGGTGCGGGATCGAACGGCGCGATCGTCCATTATCGCGCCACGCCCAGCACGTCGAAGCGCATCGCGCCCGACATGCTCTATCTCGTGGATTCGGGCGCCCAATATCTCGAGGGCACGACCGACATCACGCGTACGCTCGCCATCGGCAATCCGACGGCGGAGCAGAAGGATCGCTTCACCCGCGTGTTGAAGGGGCATATCGCGCTCGCCACCGTGCGCTTCCCCAAGGGCACGACCGGCTCGCAGCTTGATGCGCTCGCCCGCGCGCCGTTATGGGAAGCCGGGCTCGATTACGATCACGGCACCGGCCACGGCGTGGGATCCTATCTGTCGGTCCATGAAGGCCCGCAGCGCATTTCCAAAATGCCGAACACCCAGGCTTTGCTGCCGGGCATGATCGTGTCGAACGAGCCCGGCTATTACAAAACCGGCGAATACGGCATCCGCATCGAAAACCTGATCGCGGTGATGGAATTGCCGCAAACGCCGGGAGCCGAACGCCCGATGCTCGGCTTCGAAACGCTGACCCTCGCCCCCATCGCGCGCGAGCTGATCGACTTGGCGCTGCTTAGCGCGGACGAACGCGCCTGGATGGATGCGTATCACGCGCGCGTCTTGGCGACGATCGGGCCGTTGGTCGATGCGGAAACGAAGGTTTGGCTCGAAAAAGCGACGGCGAAGCTCTAAGCGATCCCGGCGAGTTTCAGCCAGGCATCTTCGTCGATCACCTCGACGCCATGCTTTTGCGCATCGGCGAGTTTCGAGCCCGCCCCGGGCCCCGCGACGACCAGATCGGTCTTCTTCGAGACCGAGCCCGCGACCTTGGCGCCCATCGATTGGGCGCGTGCCTTGGCTTCGTCGCGGCTCATCTTCACCAGCGTACCGGTGAACACGATCGTCTTCCCGGCGACCGGCGAATCGGTGCGCGGCTTTTCGAGCGGCACGGGTGCGACGAATTTCGCCAGATCGTCGAGCGCGTCGAGATTATGCTTCTCGGCGAAGAAGGCGGCGATATCCGCGACCAGCGCTTCGCCGACCTGATCGATGGCGAGAAGCTCGGCGTGGGCGGCTTCGTCGCCCTTGGCGACGGCGATCATCGCTTCGCGCCATTTTTCGAGCGTTTCGTAATGCTGGGCGAGCAGGCGGCCGGTGGCTTCGCCGACTTGGCGAATGCCGAGCGCGAAGATGAACCGGTCGAGGGCCACGTTGCGCCGCGCTTCGATGGCGGCGAGCAGTTTCTCGACGGATTTTTCGCCCCAGCCGTCGCGCTTGGCGAGAGCCGCCGCGTGATCCTTCAAGCGGAACACATCGCCGGGGCGTTTGAGCCAACCGAGCGAATGCAATTCCTCGACGTTCTTTTCGCCGAGGCCCTCGATATCGAACGCCGTGCGCATCGCGAAATGGCGCAAACGTTCGACGACTTGCGCGTCGCAGGAAAGCCCGCCGGTGCAACGGCGCACGACTTCGCCGTCGGGCCGCACGGCTTTCGATCCGCAGATCGGGCAGAACTCGAAAGGCTGGAATTTCGGGCGCTTGTCATGCGCCTTGTCGGCGACGACTTCCACGATCTGCGGGATCACGTCGCCCGCGCGCTGGATCACGACCGTGTCGCCTTCGCGCGCGTCCTTGCGGGCGATCTCGTCTTCGTTGTGCAGCGTGGCGCGCGCGACCATCACGCCGCCCACGTTGACGGGCTCCAAAATCGCGACGGGCGTGAGCGCTCCGGTGCGCCCGACCTGCACATCGATCTTGATGAGCTTCGTCTGCGCGCGTTCGGCGGGGAATTTATGCGCGATCGCCCAGCGCGGGCTGCGCGCAACGAACCCAAGGCGCCGCTGCAGATCGAAACGGTCGACTTTGTAGACCACGCCGTCGATATCGTAGGGCAGCGTCGCGCGCTTGGCGCCGATCTGCGCGTAGAATTCCAGCAACGCGTCGGCGCTATCGCAGCTCTGCGTTTCGGGATTGGTGGCGAAGCCCCATTTCCCCAAAAGCCGGATCAGCTCCGCTTGTGTTTCGATCGCGGGGCCTTCGTAACGGCCGATCGTATAGGCGAAGAAGCGCAACGGGCGTTTTGCGGTGATCGTCGGGTCGAGCTGACGTACGGCCCCAGCGGCTGCGTTGCGCGGATTGGCGAACACCTTGTCGCCCGCTTTTTCCTGTTCTTCGTTCATGCGCAGGAAATCGGCGCGGGTCATGTAGATTTCGCCGCGCACTTCGATGGCCTCCGGCGCCTTACCGTGAAGCTTCGCGGGGATTTCCTTGATCGTGCGCAGATTGGCGGTGACGTCTTCGCCTTCCTCGCCGTCGCCGCGCGTCGCACCCTTCACGAACACGCCGTTCTCGTAAAGCAGCGAGATCGACAACCCGTCGATCTTCGGCTCGGCGGAATAGGCGAGGGGCGCGTCGTCCGGCAAGCTCAGGAAGCGCCGCACGCGGGTCACGAATTCGCGCAAATCTTCTTCCGCGAACGCGTTGTCGAGCGACAACATCGGCACGGCGTGCCGCACTTTCGAAAATCCGGCGGCGGCCGGGGCGCCGACTTTCTTGGATGGCGAATCCGTGCGCGTGAGCAGCGGGAAGCGCTTCTCGATCGCGTCGTTGCGCCGCTTCAGCGAATCGTACTCGGCATCGGCGATCAGCGGCGCGTCTTTGGCGTGATAGGCGAGGTCGTGCCGGACGATCGCTTTGGCGAGGCGTTCGAGCTCGGTCTCCGCCTGACCCATCGACAGATCGTCGATGGCGACGGTCGAAAAATCCTTTGCCGCCGGCTTCTTCTTGGCGCGGGCGGTCATGCCGCTTCGCCGGACAGCAATGCGTCGGCGGCGGCGCGTGCCGCGTCGGTGACCGTGGCGCCGGCCAGCATGCGCGCGATTTCCTCGCGTCGCGCGGGCTTATCGAGAACGGTGACGCTCGTCGCTGCCGATTTCGCGGTGGCGGTCTTGGCGACGCGCAAATGAACGCCCGCGCGCGCGGCGACTTGCGGCGAGTGGGTGACGACCAGCACTTGCGCGTTTTTGGCGAGGCGCGCGAGGCGTTCGCCCACGGCGGCGGCGGCGGCACCGCCGATCCCGCTATCGACCTCGTCGAAGATCAAGGCAGGCATGGCGCCGCGCTTGGCACCCGCCTGGGCGAGCACGACTTTGAGGGCCAGCATCAGGCGCGAAAGTTCGCCGCCCGACGCGATCTTGGCGAGCGGGCCTGGTTCGGCGCCCGGCAGCGTGGCGATTTCGAACGCGACGCGCTCGAGGCCGCCGGCACTCCAGCTTTCCTCCGGCAGCGCTTCCAGCCGCGCGCGGAACCGCGCCTTGTCGAGCTTCAGCGGCGGCAATTCCTTGGAAATGGCCTTCTCGAATTTCGTGGCGGCGGCGGTCCGGCCCGAAGACAACGCCTTCGCCGCCGTCAGATACGCGGCCTTTGCCGCTTTTTCGGCTTGGGCGAGTTTCTTGAGATTGCCTTCGCCCGCGTCCAAAGCCGCGAGCTTGGCGACCATGTCGTCGCGCAAGGCGGGCAACGCGTCGATATCGACGCGGTGTTTGCGTGCGAGCGCCCGCAGCGCGTGCAAACGCTCGTCGGTTTTTTCGAGATCGGCGCCGCCTTCGCTCAACGCCTCGCCGGCATCCTCGATCGCGGCGGCGGCATCAACCGTCTGTTCCAGCGCTTGTTCAAGTGCGGCGATCGCCGCGTCGAACTTGCCGCCTGCGTGGGCGGCGACGCGTTCCAACGCGCGCGCGGCGGTGCGCAACGCCCCGTCCACTCCCTTATGCGCTTCGAGTTCGCCCTTGGCTTCGGCAAGGGCGTCGGCGAGTTTTTCGCGCGCCTGCAAAATCGCGCGGCGTTCGGAAAGTTCGCGTTCTTCGCCTTGCTTGGGATCGGCTTCCTCCAGCTCGCGCGCGGCGTGGCGCAGATATTCCTCCTCGCGGCGCGCGGCTTCGAGCTTGGCCTGCTCGGCTTCCAATGCTTCTTGCGCCGCATGCCACGCGGCGAAACTCGTCGCGGTCGCGGCGGCTTCCTTGGCAAGGCCGGCCCATTGATCGAGAAGACCGCGATGCGTCGCGGCGTCGAACAGGCCATGCGTGTCGAACTGGCCGTGGATCTCGACCAGCAGATTGCCCAATTGGCGCAGCAGCCCGACCGAGCAGGCTTGATCGTTGGCGAAGGCGCGGCTGCGGCCGTCGGCGCCCAATTGGCGGCGTAGGATCAAGGGCGCGCCGTCGTCGGGCGCTTCCAAACCTTGTTCGGCCAGCAAAGCGAAAGCGGAATGGTTGGCGCCGAGATCGAAGGCGGCGGCGATGGTAGCGGCGGTCGCCCCCTTACGGACCGCACCCGCATCGGCGCGGCCACCCAAGGCGAGGCCCAGCGCATCCAGCAGGATCGACTTGCCCGCCCCGGTTTCGCCCGTCAACGCGGCGAGCCCGTCCTCGAAAACGAGGTCGAGCTTGTCGATCAAAACGAAATCGCGAATCGAAAGCGTCGAAAGCATGGGCCTGCTTTCTATAGCCAAGCCCGGCCACACGCTCAAGAACGAAGCGAAAACCTTAGAAGTAATTGAGCGGGTTCAGCGCGTTCAGGGTGCGGCCGACCATGCCTTGGCGGTCTTCGCGCGGGTTTTCGCCGGTCCCGACCAGGGCGTAGGAATCGCGATACCACTCGCTGCCCGGGTAGTTATGGCCAAGCACGGCGGTGGTGCGGCGGGCTTCGTCCACCAGACCCAGCGCCATATAGGACTCGGTCAGGCGGTGCAGCGCCTCGGGGACGTGGCTGGTCGTCTGGTACTTGTCGACGACGGTGCGGAAGCGGTTGATCGCCGCAAGCCATTGCTGGCGCTGGAGGTAGAAGCGCCCGACCTCCATCTCCTTGCCGGCGAGGTGGTCGTAGGTGAGATCGATCTTCACCCGCGCGTCGCGGGCATAGGTCGAATCGGGGAAGCGGCGCACCACTTCCTGCAGCGCGTTCAGCGAGTTCTCGGTCATGCGCGCGTCGCGCGCGACGTCGACGATCTGCTCGTAGTAGGACAACGCCTTCAGATAATAGGCGTAGGGCGTGTCGCGGTTGGACGGGTTCAGCTGGATGAAGCGGTCCAGCGCATTGATCGCGTCGTCGTAGCGGTTGACCTGATAGAGCGCGTAGGCGCCCTGCAACTGCGCGCGCGTCGCCCAGACCGAATAAGGGTGCTGGCGCTCGACCTCGTCGAACAGACGCGCCGCCCGGCGATACTGCTCGGTCGACATCGCGTTGACCGCGTCGTTGTAGATCTCCTCGACCGGGCGCTCGACATATTGCTCCTTCTCGTCGCCGCTGCACGCGGCGAGGGCGAAAAGGGCGAGGGCCGCGAGGGCGGGGCGCGCCGAGCCAAATCGGAAGCTTCGAATCATGACGGGAATATAGGCGAATCGCGGTCGGAACGCCAATCGGGGCAAGCCCCGATTATTAGTGTCCGGCGTCGGCGTGGACGGGGGCGGCGGCGGGGGAAACGCCCGCAAAATGCACCTCGGTCAATTCGACCATGCGCCAATTCGCCGCGTCGGCGAACAGCGCGTGCAGCAGCGCGTTGTTGTGACGGTGGCCGGTGCGCCGGGCGCGGATTTCGCCCAGCAGCGGCGCGCCCGCCAAATACAAATCGCCGACCAGATCGAGCACTTTGTGGCGCACGAATTCGTCGTCGAAGCGCAGGCCTTCGGGGTTCAGCAAGCCGCTGCCGTCGGCCGCGATCACGACCGCGTTGTCCAAGCTGCCGCCGCGCGCCAAGCCGGCCGCGCGCAACGCGGCGACTTCCTGCTCGAAGCCGAAAGTGCGCGCGCGCGCGATTTCCTGGCGGAACGCGTCGGGGCCCAGATCGAGCGACAGGTTCTGGCGGCCGATCGTCGGCGTGGGGAAGTCGATCTCGAAGGTCGCGGCGAAGCCGCGCCCGGGGCGAATCTCAATCGCCGCGCCGTCGCGCGCATCGTCGAGCGAAATGGGTTTTAGGACTTCGATCGCGCGGCGCGGGGCCGCTTGTTCGATCGTGCCGGCACAATCGATCAGGAACAGGAAGGGCGCGGACGAACCGTCCATCACCGGCACTTCGTCGGCGTCGAGCTCGACGATCGCGTTGTCGATCGCCGCACCGTAAAGGGCGGCCATCAGATGTTCGACCGTGCCGAAGCGCGGGCCGGGAGCCGCCCCCAGCAGCGAGCACAGGCGCGTATCGGTCACGTTGCGGTAATCGGCCTTCACCGTGACGCCGGTATCGACGCGCCGGAAGGCGATGCCCGAATTCGGGGCCGCGGGCAGCAGCGACATCGTCACCTTGCGGCCGGAATGCAGCCCCGTCCCCGAACAGGAGATGGGCCCCTTCAACGTGCGCTGGGCGATGGTGCGCGGCTTTTGCTGACGCGGGTTGAACACTTGAACCTGAAACTCCGGCGGGGTGGTCGTCTTGCGTGGGGCCGTTTGGATTGAACGGCCCAGGGACGAGTCTCGTTCCCCGAAAAGAAAAGAGGCTCCGGAATGATTGGGTACCCAACCGGCTCCGGAGCCTCAAGTCACCTTTTATTTCACCATGTTGCAGGTGATTTTAACGCGCTCCTTAGTTCGCCTGACGGCGCAGGAAGGCCGGGATTTCGAGGAGGTCGTCCTCGGCCTTCGGCGCCAAGCGATCGGTCGGGTCGAGCCCGCCCAGACGCGGCTGCGCCG
>JAIUNH010000116.1 GCA_020161965.1 Pseudomonadota bacterium | reverse complement strand
CCGCGTGAGCAAGGAAGATCGCCGCGCGCGGGTGCTGGAGATCACGGCGGCGGGCAAGCGCACCCTGACCGGCATCGAACCCGCCGTGGCCGCCGCACAAAAAGCGATGCTGCGCGGGCTCGACGCTTCGGAAGCCGCGCAGTTGCTGCGGCTTTTGCACAAGGCGATCGACGCGAGCAACGAACTCAGCCGCGCGCCGATGCGCGAGGGCTAACGCTTAGCCGAACACTTTGCGCAGCAATTCGGTCGTGCGCGCACCCGGATTGGCGCGGATATCGGCTTCTTCGCGCGCGACGTAGTGGAAAATGCCGTCGACACCTTTGTCGCGGGTCCAGTTGGCAAGGTCGCTACGCGCATCGGGCACGCCGGGGATGTTGCGATAGGCGCCCATCATCTTTTCGTAGGACTGGATCGCGCCGACGTTTTGCAGCGCGCGGTCGATCGGCGGGCGCATCAGATTGCCGATGTCGCCGCCCGCCGTGCGGCGCAAATAGGCGGTCGCCGCGTCGTTGGGCCCATTCAGAATGCCTTGCGCATCCGACAGCGTCATCGCGCGGATCGCGCGCAGGAAGATGTCGCGCGCGACCGGGGTCGCTTGTTCGGCCGCGCGGTTAAGGCGCGTTTGCAGATCGTCGGCCATGCCCGAAAGCCCGACCGTTTGCAGCGCCGATTGAACCCGCGCGAGCGTATCGGGCAGCGGGATTTTGACCGCCGCGTCGCCGAGGAAACCGTCCGCGCGGCCAAGCCGCGCGACGGCGGCGGCGGCCCCTTTTTCGAGCGCGTCCTTCAAACCCTGCGCGATCTCGCTCGCGGAAAGACCTTTGCCGCGCGCACCGCCGCCCGTGCCGGGCACGGAAACGCCGCCCTGGTTCAACAGGTTCCGGCCCTGATCGAGCAGGCTTTGCGCCTGGGCGGATACGGGCAAGGCGAGTGCGGCCAAAAGAATCGTGCGGCGTTTCATGGCATACCTCCGAGGAAGGGGTTCGCGTTCATCGCGGCGGACCAAAGCGCACGATTTCCACACGCGCGATCGCTTCGACGTCGCGCAAGGGCGTGGGGTCGGGGAATTCCAGCGGGCCCAGCGGGCGCACGCGGCATCGGTCGGCGTTCGTCGCGTTGCCGACGCGCACGAACACGGTGCTGGGTGTCACCAGCAACACGCAACGCGTACGCGTCTTGGTCGTGAAGCCGCTGACGACACCGCCGTAATCCTTGACCTCGAGCTCGGCCAGGAAACCCCCACCCGTGCCCAGCGTATAAAGTGCCCGCGCATAGAGATACGACGCCCCCGGCCAGGCGACGATCGCCAACACGGCCAGCGCCAGGCCGATGCGGATGGCGAGGTCGCGCGAGAAGCGGTCGCTGACCACGAGATAATGGAACGCGGCCGAGCCGAGCACGGCGAGGATGCCGAGCCACGCGAAGGCGCGCGGATTGGAATCGAATAGCAGCACGCCGGCCGGGATGGCGAAGACCGCGATCGAGATCGCGACATGGAAGGCGAGCGGCACGCCCAGTTTCAGTGTTGCCGTCATGCGCCGCAGGATTTCGGCCGGTGCTTCGGGGCTTTTCAGCCGGGAACTCGCCGTGATCGCCGCCGCGATCAGCGCCGAGATCAAGAACCACAGCACCAGCCCGTCGCCTTGATTGCCGGCGAGCCCGCCGAGGATCGCCAAGGCCAGCAACGCCGCCCAATAGATCCAGCCGAAACACACGGCGAAGCCTTTGGCGTCGGCCCAGGCGCCCCATTGGCCGCGTTTGCGCGTCTCGGCCGGTCCTGCCAGCGCGGCGCGCAGATCGGCTTGGTCCTGGTCGTCGAGCCCGCCCAGCGCGATGAACGGAAAAAATGCGGCGAACTGGAACAGCGCCACCAGCAGCACCATGCCGGCGAAGGTGACGACGACAAAAGATGTGGCGGCCAGCTCGCCCAACAGCGGCACGCCCATGCGATAGCTGTAAAGAACGTGGAAAATCGTCGCCGTTAGGGCGGAAATCGCCGTCACCGCCGGGGCCAAATCGCGCACCGTGTCGATTGCCCGGCGCACGGGCGGGCGCGGTGTACGGGGCGGTGTCGGTGATTCCGTGCTGCGGGACTTCATTTGCCTAATCCGCGCTTGGCTTGTTAAATAGACGTTCTAATGGGTAACCCATTCGGGCCAAAGGGGTGGCTCGCAACCTATGCTGTCTGCATCACCGTCGAAAATCCAGCGCCGCAAATATTCGCACGCGGAATTGGCCAACGTCGTCGCTTTGCACGAGCGGTTTCGCACGGGCAAGCCGGGCGGCGTGCGCGCGATGCTGGCTTTCGCCGATTTGTCGGGCATGGCGCTGGCGGGCGCCAATTTGACCGAGGCGGATTGCACGGGCGCTTCGTTCCGGGGCGCCATGATGTCCGACTGCGTGCTCGATCGCGCGCAGCTTTTCGCCTGCGATTTCCGCGAAGCGGATTTGGAGGGCGCGTCGCTGATGCGCGCCGATCTGCGCGGCGCGTCGATGCGCGGGGCCAATCTCACCCGCGCCAATCTGATCCAGGCCGATCTGCGCGAAGGCTCGCTGACCCAGAAGGACAAGGGCGGCAATCTTCACGCGCTCAAACTCGGCCATGTCGGCGCGACCGAACTGACCGACGCGAAACTCGAAGCGGCCAACCTGTCCGAAGCGAATATGGACGGCATGTCCGCTTCGCACGCCGATTTTACCGACGCCGTGCTGCGCGACTGCAAATTCGCGCGTGCGACGCTGCAAAAGGCGAAGTTCCAGGGCGCCAATCTGGCGGGGGCGGATTTCACCGGGGCGAATTGCACCGGCGCCAATCTCGCGGGCTCGGTGCTGTCGGGCGTGAAATTCGGCTCGGCCGTGCTCGACGGTGTGGACATGACCGATGCGGTCACCGACGCGCCGGCGGGCAAGCCGCTCTCCGAAGTCGGCATGGCGCCCGAGGAACTTCTGCGCTTGCACGCACTCTGGGCCGATACGGGCGGGGCCCAGGGTCAGGTCGCCGATCTGTCCGGTGTCGATTGCCGCGGCCTGCCATCCTTGCGCGGCAAGGTGCTGGTCGGTTTGCGCGCCGAGCGCGCGACGCTGGTCGGGCTCGATCTTTCCGGCTGTCAGTTGCAGGGTGCGCGTCTCGCCGGTGCCGATCTGCGCGACTGCAAATTCGCCGGCGCCGATCTGCGCGGCGTCAATCTCGCGGGCGCCAAACTCACGCGCGCCGATCTGCGCGATTGCGATTTTACGCCGCTGATGCCGATCCCGGGGCGTTCGTTCCCGTCGAACCTCGCGGGTACGATCTTCCGTGCGGCCGATCTGCGCGGTGCGAAATTCGGCAACACGCCGATGCCCCAGGCCGATCTGCGCGACGTGCTGATCGACGATACGCAAATCATGTCGATCGATTTCGCCGACGTCACGCTCGACGCGCGGCTCAAGAAGAAGATCACGCCGGCGTCTTAGGAAGTTCGTACGGCACCGGTGTCGCTTCGAAATCCTTGAACTGTTCGGGCCGCAAACCCACCACGATCGGGTCGGCATCGTTGCGCCGCACGGCGATGCGCGCGTTGAACAGATCGTGGTTGTAACCGTGCTTGTCGACGATGCGATAGATCAGCACGGGATACGGCGCCTCGCCGATCTTGCCGCCGGTCAATTGCGAATTGGCGCTGGCGATGCCGTAGCCGCCGACCGTGACGCCGGATAGCTTCTCCAGCATTTTTTCCACGCGCGCCAGGAACATCAGCGTGTCGAGTTCGCGCACCACCGGCGGCTCGGTCGGGCGGATGAAGCGCCCGATGCAGATTTGCCCCGGCTGCGCCTTGCCCACCAGACGCGCGAGCTGGATCGTGACTTCGCCGACCAGATATTCGAAGCCGCGCGGCCGCGTCCCTTCGATCTGGTGATAGGCGTAATGGCTGCCGATCGAATAGCAGGTGCGCAATACGGGCACGAGGCGCGGCTCGCCGCGTGCGCGCGCGACCGCGTTGTCGGCCAGGATCAGCACCAACGCGGCGTAAAGGCGCATATCCGCCTCGAACCCGCGCGCGCGGTTCCAGACATAGAACCCGTCGCCGGTGGTCGAGCGCGCGATTTCGACGTCGAGCCCGGCCTCGCCCAGTTTCTTGGCGGCGGAGTTGATCGAGTATTCGAGGCTGGCGAGCTGGGCCACCTGCTCCAGCGGATCGACCTTCGAAAAGCCGACGATGTCGAACAGGATGACCGCGCGATGTTCGGTCAGCGAGATCGCGTAGCGGCGCGCCACTTGGTCGAGGATGACGGGCTTCACCTCGCCCTTGCCGTCGCCGATGGTGAAGGGCAGATCGACCTTGATCGGGCGCGTCTTCAGGACTTTGCAGACCTCGGCGAAGGTCGAAGCGCTCATCATCCGGCCGCCGCCCAGGATGCGGTTGGCGTTGGGCGCTTCGGCCAGCACGCGCCAATTGGGCGCGGCGCACAGCGAAACGGTCTGGCCTTCATGCGTCCAGCCGACGACGATATTCTGGCCCAGTTTCCAGGCGCCGTGGCAGGCGAAGTCGAGTTCGCGCAAGCCTTCCCGGATTTCGTCGTCGCTGGCCATGTCTTGGCGATCCTAGCAGAGTTGCGCGAAAGGGGGAGCGTTCGCGCGGCGACTGCCTGTATATAGCCGCCCCATGGATCTGCCCTCGGAAGTCTTCATCGTCGGCTGGCTGTTCGTCGCGGCGATCGCGTCGGGCCTGTCGGGCTTCGCCTACGCGATGATCGCGGCCGTCGTCCTGTTGCATTTCCGGGATCCGGTGGACGCGACACCCTTGATCCAGGCGACCAGTGTAATCGCGCAATCGATGTCGATTTTCGCCTTCCGAGGCCATATGCGCTGGGACCGGCTGCTGCCCTTCCTGATTTGCGGCTTGATCGGCGTGCCGATCGGCGTGTTCCTGCTGGCGATCGTGCCGGCCGACCCCTTACGCAAAACGATCGGCGCGTTCATGATCGTCTACGGCATTTGGTCGCTCGCCCGCAAACCCGGGCCGCCGGTCACGTTCGGCGGGCGCGCGGCCGACGGTATCGTGGGCCTCTCCGGCGGCGTGATGGGCGGGATCGGCGGGCTGGCGGGTGTGACCATCACGATCTGGACCGCGATGCGCGGCTGGCCGCGCGACGAACAGCGCGCCGTCTATCAGCCTTATATCTACATGATGCAGGCGAGCTCGGTGACCGTGCTGCTGGCGACCGGCGGTATCGGCCCGCGCGTCGTATCGGACTTCATGTGGGCGGCGATCCCGGTGGCGGCGGGGGCGTGGCTCGGCCTCAAACTCTACGGCGCCATCGACGATGCCACCTTCCGGCGGACCTTGCTGATCTTGTTGATCGTCTCGGGGATCGGCCTGCTATTCTGACGCCTCGGCGTTCAGGAGTTCGCAGATGTACGATATCGTCGTGACGGAATTCGTCGACCAATGGGCGGTCGACGATCTCGCCCGGGACTACAAGGTCCATTACGACCGCAATCTGGTCGACAAGCCCGAGGAATTGGCGAAGCTGGCGGCGACAAGCCCCGCGATCATCGTGCGCAACCGCACGCAGATCCGCGGGCCCGTTCTGGCCGCGATGAAGAATTTGAAGGCGATCGGCCGCCTGGGCGTGGGCCTCGACAATATCGATATGGAGGAATGCGCGCGAAGGAACATCGCCGTGTTCCCCGCGACCGGGGCGAACACCGTGTCAGTCGCCGAATACGTGATCGGCGCCACGCTGGTCGGTTTGCGCGACGTGTGGAAGGCCAATGCCGACGTGCTCGCCGGCAAATGGCCGCGCAACGATCTGATGCTGGGCGAAGCCTCGGGACGGCGCTTGGCATTGATCGGCTTTGGCGGCATCGCGCGCGCGGTCGCCAGCCGCGCCAAGGCGTTGGAAATGAAAATCTCGGCCTTCGATCCGCTTGTGAAAGCGGACGATCCGGCCTGGGCGCAATACGGCGTGGAACGCGAAGCCGATCTCGACGCGTTGCTGGCGAAGGCCGACGTGATTTCGCTGCACGTGCCCTTCACGCCGCAAACGCGCAACCTGATCGACGCCGCGCGGCTCGCGAAAATGAAAACGACCGCGTTGCTGATCAACACGGCGCGCGGCGGCATTATCGACGAGGCGGCGTTGGCTTCGGCGTTGACGGCCGGCAAGCTTGGTGGTGCGGTGTTGGACGTTTACGACGTGGAGCCGCTGAAAGCGGGCTCGGTGTTGGACGGCGTGCCGCGTTTGTGGCTGACGCCGCATATCGCGGGCGTGACGGCGGAAGGGAATATCCGCGTTTCCACCGTCACCGTCGCGAATGTGCGGCGCGAGCTGCAACGACTGGGGATCAAAGGCAGCAAGTGAGCGAGACCTATCCCGAAATCCGCGAATCGATTCGCGCCCTCTGCGGCCGATTTCCCGGGGAATATTGGCGCGCATTGGATCGCGCGCGCGAATATCCGTCGGATTTCGTGAAGGCGCTGTCGGATGCCGGGATGCTCGCCGTGCTGATCCCGGAGGAATATGGCGGGTCGGGCCTGCCGATTTCGGGTGCCGCCGCGATCCTCGAGGAAATTCACGCTTCGGGCGCGAATG
Organism: Pseudomonadota bacterium; assembly: GCA_020161965.1. Classification (GTDB taxonomy): domain Bacteria; phylum Pseudomonadota; class Alphaproteobacteria; order CACIAM-22H2; family CACIAM-22H2; genus Tagaea. The sequence continues at coordinate 2,774 of JAIUNH010000116.1, read as the reverse complement.
GCGGCGCGTGCCACGCGCAGATGTACACGATGGGCACGATCCTGCGCCATGGCTCGGCCGAACAGAAAGCGCGGTTCCTGCCCAAGATCGCGGCGGGCGAGTTGCGCCTGCAAGCCTTCGGCGTGACCGAGCCGAGTGTCGGCACGGACACGACCGCGATCCGCACCACGGCGGTGAAGAAGGGCGATCGCTATATCGTCGACGGGCAGAAGGTGTGGACGAGCCGTGCCGAGCATTCGGATTTGATGCTGCTGCTCGCGCGCACAAGCCCACGCGAACAAGTCGCGAAGAAGAGCGACGGGCTGTCGGTCTTCGTCGTCGATATGAAATCGAAGGGCCTGACGATCAAGCCGTTGCGCGCGATGATCAACCACGCGACGACGGAGGTGTTTTTCGACGGCCTCGAAGTGCCCGAAGAAAACCTGATCGGCGTCGAAGGGAAGGGGTTCCGCTATATCCTCGACGGGATGAATGCGGAGCGCATTCTGATCGGCGCCGAATGTATCGGCGACGCCAAATGGTTCACCGCCAAGGCCAGCGACTACGCCAAGTCGCGTGTCGTGTTCGGCCGGCCGATCGGCCAGAACCAGGGCATCCAATTCCCCATCGCGCAAGCCTATGCGCGGATGCGCGCGGCCGAATTGATGGTGCGCGAAGCGATCCGCTTGTACGAGGCGCACGAAGCCTGCGGGCCCGAGGCGAATATGGCGAAGATGCTCGCCGCCGAAGCCTCGTGGGAGGCGGCCAATGCCTGCCTGCAAACCCATGGCGGGTTCGGTTTCGCCGAGGAATACGATGTCGAGCGCAAGTTCCGCGAGACGCGGCTCTATCAGGTGGCGCCGATTTCGACCAATCTGATCTTGGCGCATCTTGCCGAGCATGTGCTCGGCCTGCCCAGGAGCTATTGATGGCGGCCCTCGACGGATTGCTGTGCCTCTCGCTCGAACAAGCGGTCGCGGCGCCGTATCTCACTTCGCGTTTGGCCGATAAAGGCTGTCGCGTCGTCAAGCTCGAACGGCCGGAAGGCGATTTCGCGCGCGGCTACGACAAGGCGGCGAAAGGCCAGTCGAGCTATTTCGTCTGGCTCAATCGCGGCAAGCAAAGCCTCGTCGCCGATATCAAAAATCCCGACGACAATGCGCTGCTCAAACGCATCGCGGCCAAGGCCGATATTTTCGTTCAGAATTTGATGCCGGGGGCGGCCGCGCGTGCGGGCCTCGGCGTGGCCGAACTGCGCAAGGCGAATCCGCGCCTCATCTGCGTCGATATCTCGGGCTACGGCTCGCAAGGCCCCTACGCGCAGATGAAAAGCTACGACATGCTGCTGCAAGCCGAGACGGGGCTTGCCGACGTGACCGGCCGCCCGGAAGGTCCGGGGCGCGTGGGCGTTTCGGTTTGCGATATCGCGGCGGGCATGTACGCGCATCAAGCCGTGCTGGAAGCGTTGATCGAACGCGCGCGCACGGGCCAAGGGGCGCATATCGAAGTCTCGCTGTTCGACGGCATGGCAGAATGGATGGCCGTGCCGTTGCTGCATTTCGATTATTTCGGCAAAGCGCCGCTTCGCGTGGGCCTCGCCCATCCGTCCATCGCGCCCTATTCGGATTTCATCACCAAAGACGGCGTGCGTATCGTCATCTCGATCCAGAACGAGCGCGAATGGTCGGATTTCTGTGCTCATGTGTTGGGCGAGCCGGCTTTCGCCACGCATCCCGACTATGCGACCAATATGCAGCGGGTGAAGAACCGCGCGGCGCTCGACGCCAAGGTCGCGGCATTTTTCGAAGTGCGTACGAAGGCCGAGATGGTGATGCTGCTCAACGCCGCGCGCACGGCCTATGGTGTGGCGAACACGGTTGCCGAATTCTCCAAACATCCGCAATTGCGCCGCGTGAGTGTCGCGACCGAAACCGGCGACGTGAATTTGCCCGCCCCGCCCGCGATCGTGAATGGCGTGCGTGAACCCGAATTGGGCCCCGTGCCCCGCATCGGCGAACATTCCGCCGCGATCCGCGCGGAATTCGCGTGAGCGATTATTCCGCCTGGCTCGGTCGCACCGAAACGCGCGACGAGCGCGTCGAGGCGATGCAGGCCGTGAAAATGGCCGCGACGTTGGATCGCCCGATCCCGCGCGACGGCGACCCGTTGCCGCCCGGCTGGCATTGGATGTTGTTCAATCCCGCCGAACCCGCCGCCGCGTTGGACCGCGATGGGCACCCGAAGCGCGGCGGCTTCATGCCGCCGATCGATCTGCCGCGCCGCATGTGGGCGGGCGGGCGGCTCGTCTTCCATGCGCCGCTGCGTGTGGGCGCGCAGGCCGTGCGCCGTTCGGAAATCGCGAAGATCGAAAGCAAGGCCGGCAAATCCGGCGCGCTGGTTTTCGTCGTGGTGAAGCACCGCGTCGAAGCCGATGGGGCTTTGGCGATCGAGGAAGAGCACGACATCGTCTATCGCGGCCTGGGCGGCGGAGCGGCCGCATCGGTGGTAGCGCCGACGGGCGCCGAGATCGCGAAGACGATCGCGCCCGATCCGACTTTGCTGTTCCGTTATTCGGCGCTGACATTCAACGGCCATCGCATCCATTACGACCAGCCTTACGCGACGCAGGTCGAGGGCTATCCCGGCCTCGTCTTTCACGGGCCGTTGACCGCGACATTGCTGATGGCGCTGGCGGAGGAACTCGGTGGTGCCAAGCTCGCGCAGTTTTCGTTTCGCGGCGTCGCGCCCTTGTTCGATACGGCGCCGTTCTCGATCAAAGCCAAACAAGACGGCGA
>JAIUNH010000115.1 GCA_020161965.1 Pseudomonadota bacterium | reverse complement strand
GCTGCGGGCCCATGCCCGGGGCTTGTTCCATTCCCGGCTGGCCGCCGCCTTCGCTGGGTGCAAAACCCTGCTGCGGCTGGCCCTGCTGATAACCCTGCTGGGGCGGGCGCTGCTGGGGGAACTGTTCCTGGTTCGCATTGATCATGCGAAAATAGTGTTCGGCGTGCTGGTAGTAGTTTTCCGCCGCCACCCGGTCGCCCGACGACGACGCGTCGCGCGCCAAGGCGAGGTACTTCTCCAGCACCTGGAACGCGTTGCCGCGGATGCGCACTTCCGGACCGTTCGAGTCGAAGGTCTGGGCGCGGAACGGGACGTTCGAGCGTTGCCCGCCGCCACCACCACCGCCGCCACGGTGCATATTGCCGTGGTTCTGACCGCCGCCGTGATGCCCGCCGCGATTGTTGCGCTGCCGCTTCATTACCGAACTCCGGTTCCTTGACGTTCAAACGGCGAAATCGCCCGGACCTCCGGGGATTCGCCCATTCACCTTCGTAGCCTCGGGTGACCCGCGAGTCCCGCGACACCGGCACCCCCAAGGGGCGTTTCGGTCGGATCGGAATTTCGCGATGGCTAAATCGGCCGGCCTATCGGGCCAGGCCCATCGGCGCTTCCGGCTTAAACCCGGCGACGCCCTTCATTCGATCCCAAGCTAAAGCCCCCGCAATTTCTTTCCAAGCGCTTTTTTGCCGAGGGGTTTCAGGGGGTTGCCCCAGAGTCTGATCCGGTGAGATTGAATCACCTGCGTTGGGCGTCCGGCGCGCGCGATCCGCGAGGCGTGTCCCGAAGCCGATAGTGGTTCTATCGGCAAGGGTCACAACGAAGCGGGCGCCCGCCGGAACCCAACCCGAAGGGCCGCGTTCTTTTGCGCCGCAGGGGCGTCGAAGGGCTGGCGCGTAGAACCACTACGCGCGGCGCCCTTCTCCTGCCTGCGTCACAAAATCCCTGCGGCGCAGGTGGTTCAATCCCACCGGATCAGACTCTTGATGCAACGACGCAACGCGCCACCCCGCCCAAATCGCGGCGGACGGATTCGACCGTCAAACCCGCCGCCCGGCACAAATCGGCGACGTCCTCGGCCTGGCCCATCCCCACTTCGAACACCACCGCACCGCCGGGTGCAAGCAAACGCGGCAGCTCGGCGACGATAACGCGATAGCAATCGAGCCCGTCCTTACCGCCGTCCAGCGCGTCGAACGGCTCGTAATCGCGCACTTCACGCGACAAATGCTCGATATCGCCGGTCGGAATGTAAGGCGGGTTCGACAGGATCAGATCGAATTTCCCGGCGAGCGACGCGGTCCAATCGCCGCACACGAACCCCGCCTGACCGTCCAGGCGCAGCGCATGCGCGTTGCGCTTGGCGACGACGAGCGCTTCTTCCGAGCGATCCACACCCACCCCCATCGCAAACGGCCGCTCGGACAGGAAGGCGAGCAGCAAACAGCCGCTGCCCGTGCCCAAATCGGCCACGCGCCAGGATTTGTCCCACGCGGCGCAGCGCGCGAGCGCCGCCTCGATCAGCGTTTCGCTATCCGGGCGCGGCACGAGGGTCGCCCCCGTCACAGCGAAATCGAGACTCCAAAATTCCCGGCTGCCGAGCAGATAGGCGATCGGCGCCCCATCGGCGCGGCGCTCGGCAAGCGCCCGGGCGAAAGCAGCCGACACGGCATCGACCGGCGCTTCGGGCCGCGCGATCAATTGCTCGGTCGTCAAACCGGCGGACGCGCCGACGATCAGCCGCGCTTCCAAACGCGGATTGTCGATCCCGGCATCCGTCAACGCCGTGCGGATCTCGGTCAACAGGGTTCCGGCGGGAACAGGCGGCAGATCGTTCACGGCAGCGACGCCAATTTCGCCGCGCGGTCTTCGGCGATCAACGCGTCGATGAAGCGGTCGAGGCCTTCGCCTTCCATCATCTTGTCGATCTCGTAGACCGTCAGGTTGATGCGATGGTCGCTGACCCGGCCTTGCGGGAAATTATAGGTGCGGATGCGCTCCGACCGGTCGCCCGTCCCGACCTGGCCTTTGCGATCGGCCGAACGGCTGGCGGCTTGGCGTTCGCGCTCGGCTTCGTACAGCCGGGCGCGCAAAATCTTCAGCGCCTTGGCCTTGTTCTTGTGCTGCGATTTTTCGTCCTGCTGCGAGACGACGACGCCGGTCGGGATATGGGTGATGCGGACCGCGCTGTCGGTCGTGTTGACCGACTGGCCGCCGGGACCGGAGGAGCGGAACACGTCGATACGCAGATCCTTCTCGTTGATCTGCACGTCGACTTCCTCGGCTTCCGGCAGCACCGCGACCGTGGCGGTCGAGGTGTGGATGCGGCCTTGCGTCTCGGTTTCGGGCACGCGTTGCACGCGATGCACGCCGGATTCGAATTTGAGGCGCGCGAACACGCCGGCCCCCGAGATATTCGCGACCGCTTCCTTGAAGCCGCCAAGGCCCGTCTCGGCGAGTTCCATCGTCTCGAACCGCCAGCCGCGCGCGGCCGAATAACGCTGATACATGCGGAACAAGGCGGCGGCGAACAACGCCGCTTCCTCGCCGCCCGTGCCGGCGCGCACTTCCAGGATCGCGTTTTTCTCGTCGGCCGCGTCCTTGGGCAGCAGCATCAATTGCACGTCGCGTTCGCGCTCGGGCAATTTGGCTTTCAGGTCGAAATATTCGGCCTCCGCCATCGCGCGCATATCGGCATCGCCTTCGCTGCGCAGGGTTTCGAGCTCCGCGAGTTCGGCCTGCGACTTGCGCAAGGATTGGACCGCGGCCACGACGGGCTCGAGGTCGGAGAATTCCTTCGACACTTTGGCGAAGGATTTCGGATCGACATTGCCCGAGGCGAGCAGATCGCCCAATTCGCGCTGGCGCGCGAGCACCTTGTCCAGCTTTTCCGCGAAACTCATGACTCGTCCGTTCTAAACAATCGCGCGACCAGTTGCTCGGCCATTTCGCGGGTCTTGGGATCGCCTTGGGTCAACGCGCGCAATTCTTCCGACGGCGCGTGCAGCAGGCGATGGATCAGCAATTCGGTAGCGCGCGCGGGATCTTGCGTTTCGGCGAGCACGCGCTGGCGTTCGCTTTCGAAGCGCCGGCGCAAGGCGACGATCGCGGGATCTGCGGCGCGCCCCGCCCCTTGGCGGCGGAACGCGTCGAGCTCGCCCTCGACGATCTTCCACGCTTCGGCGAGCGAGGCTTCGCGCTCCGCCCGGCCTTTTAGCGCCAGGCCTTCCAGATCGTCGATCGCGTAGCGGAACGCGCCATCGAGTTTTTCGACCGCGCGCGCGATCTCCTCGGGTACTGCAAGGTCGAGCAGCAGGATCGGCCGGCGGCGGCGGCGCTTCAATGCCACTTCGACGCGCGGCGCATCGAGCGTTTCCTGCCCGCGCCCCAAAGCCGAGAACACCAGATCGGCGGCGGCGAGCGCCTCGTCGAGCGCTTCGAAATTCACGGCCGTGCCGTTCAAACGCCTGGCGAGATCGCCCGCGCGCGCCGCACTGGGGGCGGCCACATTCAACTTCGTCATGCCGGCGCGCTGGAAATGCTCGACCAGCGTTTCGCCCATCTCACCCGCCCCGATCAGCAAGCCGGTGCAGGACGCGACATTGCCGTGCACGTCGCGCGCGACTTCGGCGGCGGCGGCGGCAAGGCTGACCGGGCGTTCGCCGATCGCGGTTTCGCTGCGCACGCGTTTGGCGGCGGCGTAAGCGTGTTCGAGTGCCGCGTCGAGTTCGGGACCGGTCAGCCCCATCTCGCGCGACAAGCGATGTGCCGCTTTCAACTGCCCCAGCACCTGCGGTTCGCCGACGACTTGGCTGTCGAGCGAGGCCGCCACCGCGAAAACATGGCGCAACGCATCGTCGTCCGCAGCGACATAGAAGGACTCGCGAAGTTCGCTCGCCGCCATGCCGCTGCGCGGCGCCAACGCCGCAAGAACCGCATCGCGCGCCGCATCGGGATCGTCGGAAGCGATCTGCAATTCGGTGCGATCGCAGGTCGACATCGCCACAGCTTGGCGCAAACCCGCGCGCTTCAGGCTTTCCAGCAGCCCACGCATTTCCGCTTCCGGGACGAACAGCGCGTCACGGAGCGAAGAAGATGCGGTTTTGTGATTGGCCCCCACCACGCATAGGCGGGGGCGCGAGAATGGCGCCGACATTTCGCGTCGCTAAAGCGAAACGAAGTCGGGGCCCCGGCTCATTCCGCGGCCTTGGACGCGTCGCGCGCCTGGATTTCCGCCGCCTTTTTCTCGACCATCTCGGCGAGATACTCGACGATATCGACGTCCTTGACCTTATGGTCGGGCACGCCGCCGACATAGACCATATGCGTGCCGTTGCCCCCGCCCGTGAAACCGATATCGGTTTCGCGCGCTTCGCCGGGGCCGTTCACCACGCAGCCGATCACCGACACGGTCATCGGCACGGTGATGTGCGAAAGGCGTTCTTCCAAACGCTCGACGGTCTTGATCACGTCGTATTGCTGGCGCGAGCAGGACGGGCACGACACGACGGTCACGCCGCGCCGGCGCAGGCCCAGCGACTTCAGAATGTCGTAGCCGACTTTCACTTCCTCGACCGGATGGGCCGAGAGCGAAACGCGGATCGTGTCGCCGATGCCCGCCCATAGCAACGAACCCATGCCGATCGACGATTTGACCGTGCCCATGCGCGTCGCACCAGCTTCGGTGATGCCCAGGTGCAATGGATAGTCGCAGACTTCCGCAAGCTGCTGATAGGCCGCGACCGCGAGGAACACGTCCGACGCTTTGCACGAAATCTTGAACTCGCGGAAATCCTCGTCCTCGAGATATTTCGCGTGGTTCAGGGCGCTTTCGACCATCGCTTCGGGGCAAGGCTCGCCGTATTTATCCAGCAATTCCTTCTCGAGCGAGCCCGCATTGACGCCGATGCGCATCGAGCAACCGTAATCCTTGGCGGCCTTCACGACCTCGCGCACGCGTTCCTTGGAACCGATATTGCCGGGGTTGATGCGCAAGCACGCCGCCCCGGCCTTCGCCGCTTCGATCGCGCGGCGGTAATGGAAATGGATGTCGGCGACGACCGGCACTTTCGACGCCTTCACGATGGCGCCCAAAGCGGCGGTCGATTCCTCGTCGGGGCAGGAGACGCGCACGATATCCACGCCCGCTTCTTCCGCGCGGCGGATCTGCTCGACCGTCGCGGCCACGTCGGGCGTGGGCGTGTTGGTCATCGTCTGCACGGTGATCGGCGAATCGCCGCCGACCGGCACGTTGCCGACCATGATCTGACGGCTTTTACGGCGCAGAATTTGGCGATAGGCGCGAACGGTCATCGGCGAACCCGAAGGGGGAAGAATACGCCCGCGCGGCCGAACCGCCCGGACGGACCTTTATATAGCGTAATCGGGTCAGCCCTGCGAGCCGGGCCCGGCGGGGCGCGCCGGGGCGGCGGGCGTCTCGCTCTTGGCCGTACCGGATGCGAGTTTTTCCGGGTCCAACGCGATCCCGCGTTCGACCATGCCCGAACGGCCCAAAGCGGGTGCGGCGGAACCGTCCACCCGCACATCCAACGCGCCGGCATTGCCGGTGGACATGGTCAGGCCCGGACGATCGGGCACGTTATAGGTCTCGCCGGCACGCAAGATTCGCGAGAACACGACATTGCCGTTGGCGTCGCGCACTTGCGTCCAGCTATCGCCGGTCGCGCGGATAACGATCCGGCCTTCGTTCGTCTCGCCGAACACACGCGGCGTTCCCGGTTCCGATACCGGCGCCGAGCCGGTCACGGGCGCGGCCGGTGCTGCCGGTACCGGGGCGACGGGCGCCACGACTGGCGGAACGGCGGCGATTTGCGGGGCCGGGGCGACGGGGGCCGGCGCGGGTGTCGCGGGAACGACGGCGACCGGCGGCGGCGCAACCGGCAAAGCCGGGGCCGGCTCGACATGCGGCACGGGCGGCAGAACGCGCGCTTGGGCTTCCGCCGGCGACGGAGCCGGCGTGGGCGCGGGAACGCGCGCGGCCAGGGTTTCGGGCACGGCGGTGACGCGCGGCACAGGTGCGCGGTCGGCGGCCGTCACGTAATACCAAGTGCCGTAGGCGCCGACGGCGAGCAGCAGCGACAGCGCCACCAACACGCCACCCGGCAGGCGGCTTTCATTGATCGGCGTGGGGAAGGACAGCTCGGCCGGCACATCGATGCCCGCGGCTTCTTCCTTGAAACGGCGGCTGAGAGCGGCGGCGTCCAGATCGAGCAGTTCCGCGTAGGAGCGCACGAACCCGGCGGCATAGGCGCCGCGCGGCAGCTCGTTGAAGTTGCTCGTCTCGATCGCTTCGAGTTGGACGCGGCGGATTTTGAGATGCTTGGCGACGTCGGCGACCGACCAGCCGCGCCGTTCGCGTTCCGCGCGCAACGTTTCGCCCACGCGCGCGCGCAGCGGCGTTTCCAACGCCGCCATATCCTTCATCCGTGCTTCGTCGCGTTGGCTTGCGGCCACCGAAGCCTCCGTTAAGCCCATGAAATATATACCGGAATGGGCGATCCGGAAATTTCACGCGCGGCTCTGCGGGTTATCCCGGTCGGAGTCTTATCACCTTCGGCATCGACCGCCAACAGCAAGCGGGCCGTAAATTTTCCAGCGAAGTAATAAAAACTACACGGGTATGTTGTGATCGCGTGCGAAGTCGCCGAGCTTCTTGCGCACCGAGTGATCGGCCAGGCGGCAGATCTCGTCGAGATACTTGGCAAGCGGGGGCAGGTCGAGCGCGCGCACCATCGCCTTCACCGGGCCGATTGCGGGGAATGGCATCGACAGGCGGCGATAGCCGATGCCGAGCAGCGCCATCGCTTCCAGCGGGCGCGAGGCCATGTCGCCGCACAAGGTGAGCTGCGTATGCGTGGCTTCGCAATCGCGCGCGATGGCGCGCAGGAAGCTGAGCATGCCCGGCGACAACGGATCGTAGCGATCAGCCATATCGGGATTGCCGCGATCGGACGCGTAGAAGAACTGCATCAGATCGTTCGATCCGACCGAAATAAAATCGACGCGCTTCAAAAGTTGCGGCAGCTGCCAATAGAGCGACGGCACTTCCAGCATCACGCCGATGCGGATGGGATCGGGCAAGGCGCGCCCGCGTTTCGACTCACGCGTGACCTCGATCTCCAGCAATTCCTTGGCGGCATCGAACTCGGCGATTTCGGCGACCATCGGGAACATGATGTCGAGGCGCCGACCGCCTGCCGCGCGCAACAGCCCGCGCACCTGTTCGCGCAAAATCGCCGGACGGTCGAGCGTCAGACGGATCGCGCGCACGCCCATCGCGGGATTTTCCTGCGGGTTCGCGTCGAGATAAGGCAGCACCTTGTCGCCGCCGATATCGAGGGTGCGGAACACGACCGGCCGATTTTCCGCGCGATCCAAGATGCGGCGATAGAGATCCGTCTGCTCGACGACGTCGGGCATCGTCGAGCGGATCATGAACGGAATCTCGGTGCGGTAGAGACCGATGCCGTCCGCCCCGCTCTCCGCCAAATGTTCGAGATCGAGCACGAGGCCCGCATTCATGTTGAGCGAGATCGGCGTGCCGTCGCGCGTGACGGCGGGCAGATCCTTCAGCGCCGCATAGCCCGCGCGCCGTTCCTGGCGCGCGCGCAAGGCGGCGGCGTAGGTATCGCGCACGTCTTCGCGCGGACGCAGGATGATCTGACCGCCCATCGCATCGACGACGACGGGATCGCCCGGCTCCGCGCGCGACAGCAAGCCGGCGGCGTGCCCGACCATCGGCAAGTCGAGCGCGTGCGCGATGATCGCAACGTGCGATGTGCTGGAGCCTTCCTCCAGCGCCACACCCTTCAATTTGCGCCGGTCGTATTCGAGCAATTCGGCGGGGCCGAGATTGCGCGCGACCAGCACGATATCGTCGGGCAGATCGGTATCCGCCGCCGCCGTGCGATCGCCGGTCAAATGCCGGACGAGCCGGTTGGCGAGATCGTCGAAATCGGTGATGCGTTCGCGGATATAGGGATCCGACACCATCGCCAGACGCGCGCGGTTATCCTCCTGCACGCGCTGCACGGCGGCTTCGGCGGTCAGGCCCGTATCGATCGCGTCGGCGATGCGGCTGAACCAGCCGCGATCCTCGGCGAACATCCGATAGGTCTCGAGGATTTCCCAGCGCTCGTCGCCTTCTTCGAGCCCCGCATCGGCGAAGATGCGATCGATATCGGTGCGCATGCCCGCGGCGGCTTCGCGCAGGCGCTTCTTTTCGGCCGCCGGGTCGTCGGCCACCATCTGGCGCACGGAGACGCGCGGCTGATGCAGCACGACGATGCCGATGGCAATACCTTCGTTGAGCTTCTGGCCTTCGATGCGCTCGGACGCGACGAGCCCCGCATCCTCCGTGCGCAGCATTTCGTCGGGCGACACCAATTCGCCCGACGCGACCAGCTCGGCCAGCACCATCGCGACGGTCTGGAGCGCTTCGACTTCCTCGTCCGCGTATTCGCGGAAGGTACGGTTTTGAATCGCGACCACGCCGATCGCACGCCCGCTGCGCAGGATCGGCACGCCGAGCATCGAGTGAAAGATTTCTTCGCCCGTTTCCGGGCGGAAGGCGAAGTTCGGATGCGATTGCGCGTCGGCCAGCGCCAAGGGGCGCGCATTCTCCGCGATTTCGCCGACGATACCTTCGCCCACCCGCAGGCGCGTTTTGTGGACCGCTTCGGGTTTCAAGCCTTCGGTCGCGAACAGCTCGAGCACTTGGCCCGCGCGCGTGATGTAGACCGAGCACACTTCGGCGATCAGCTCGCCGGCGATGATTTTGACGATCTTGTCGAGGCGCTGCTGGGCCGTACCGCCCGCCGCCATCGTGTCGCGCAGACGCTTGAGCAGCCGGCGCGTCGCCCCGGGCCCCAGCGTCGCGGCCATTACGCGGCTCCCGCCGCCTCGCGCGCGACGAGGGCGTCCACCGCCTGCGCGACGAGTTCGTCGAGAATGTCTTTGACGCTTTGCTCGCGCGTCACCATGCCGACCGATTGGCCGGCCATGACCGAGCCGGATTCGACGTCGCCGTCGACCACCGCCGTCGAGTCCAGCAGCTCGGGGCCGCAGGCGGCACACAGCACGACAGACGCAAGCCAGGAGCGCATGTGGCGCTGATGCAGCGTCGCCCCGAAACGTGCGCCGAGCCGTGACCGCTGAATCAAACGCTCCCGACTCGCGGTAACGTCGTTCGCCCGTGAGCACGCCGCCGAAGAAACCCACGCTCAACGAAACGGCAGCCGTCATCGAAGACGGCAAGCCGCTCACGCCCATTCGCACCGACGGCCCCACCAACACCGTCATCATCGCCGAGGAGGTCGACCCGCGCGCGGTGAAGACCTCGGCGATGCCCGCGTGGCCGG
>JAIUNH010000114.1 GCA_020161965.1 Pseudomonadota bacterium | reverse complement strand
TCACGACCAGCAGCGAGATCACCAGCGGGATCAGGAACGGCGCGCAGGCCTTGGTCGTGCGTTCGAAGCTGATATTCGCCACGCGCGCCAGGATGTAGAGCACCATCCCGACCGGCGGCGTCAGCAGCCCGATCATCAGGTTCAGCACCATGATGATGCCGAAATGCACGGGATCGACGCCGATCTTTTCCATCAGCGGCAGCAGCACCGGCACCAGAATGGTGATCGCGGCGATCGTTTCCATGAAGCAGCCGACGATCAGCAGGAAAATGTTGACCAGCATCAACACCGCCCAAGGCTCGCTGGTGATCGACAGCACCAGCGTGGCGATGTCGTCGGTCACGCGCGTCGTGGTGATGATGTAGCCGAAGATCGAAGCGCCCGCGACGATCAGCAGCACGATCGCGGTCGTCTCCACCGTTTCCATCGACACGCGCACCAGGCCGCGCCAAGTCAGCGTGCGATAGACGACCATGCCCAGGAACAGCGCATAGGCGGTGGCGGCGATCGCCGCCTCGGTCGGCGTGAACACGCCCGTCGTCATGCCGCCGATCAGCAGCACGGGCGTCATCAGCGGCAATATCGCGCGTTTGAACGTGTGGCCGAGCACGGCCCAGGAAAACACCGCATCGGCGTTGAAGCCGCGCACATGCGCGTACCACGCGACCATGCCCATCATCGTCGCCGCCATGAACAGGCCCGGCAGAAGGCCGGCGGCGAACAACTGGCCGATCGACGCGTTGGCCATGACGCCGTAGATGACCAGCGGTAGCGAGGGCGGAATGATCGGCCCGACGGTCGACGAAGCGCCGGTGATGCCGACGGCGAAGTCGACGTCGTAGCCGTGATCGCGCATCGCGCGGATCTCGATATTGCCGAGGCCGCCCGCATCGGCGACCGCCGTACCCGACATGCCGGCGAAGATGACCGAGCCCACGACGTTGACGTGGCCCAAGCCGCCCTTCAGCCAGCCGACCAGCGCCAGCGCGAAATCGTAGATGCGTTCGGTGATGCCCGCCGAATTCATCAGCGAGCCCGCCATGATGAAGAACGGGATCGCCAGCAGCGGGAAGGAGTCGACGCCCGCCATCATGCGGTAGATGACGACCAGATGCGGGGTCGTGCCTTCCAGCATGATGTAGAGCAGCGAAGAACCGCCCAGCGCGATCGCGACGGGCACGCCGATCAGCAGCAGGCCGACGAAAGAAAGAAGCAGGGCTGCGATCATTGGAGGCGGCCTTCGGAACCGACGCGGGTGAGGGGGCTCGCCCCTTCGCGCCAATGGCGCAGGGCGACTTGAATGGATCGCAAGGTCATGATGGCGAGGCCGATCATGCAGGGCGCGTAAACCCAGGCCATGGGGATGTCGATCACCACCATGCGCTGATTCGTCATGATCTCGGTCACGAACCACGACAGATAGGTCGCGTAGCCGAAGAACGCGATGCGGCTGACATCGACGAAGATCGACAGCGCCTTCGCCAGCCATAGCGGCATATAGACGAACAGGAATTCGATGTGGATATGCGTGACTTTGCGCACCGCCATGCCGCCGCCCACGAAGGCGACCGTCATCAGCAGATAGCGCGCGATCTCCTCGGTCCAGGCGAGGGAGTCGTTCAGCACGTAGCGCGTGAAGAACTGCAGGAAGACGACCAAGGCGAGCGCCCAGAACAGCGCGAAGGCCGCCCAATCCTCGGGCGCGTAGTCGCGCAGATCGACGGGCATCTCATCGGAAGTGCCGATCGTGGGATCCCCCAGATCGGGTCCTTTATTGACTTGGCTCACGTGTGAAATGCTCCCGTCGGAACGGCGGAAGAAAAAGCGGGGGCCACGATATCGGCCCCCGCTTCGTCGCGTGCGGAAAGATCAGCTCCCGCGGCGGCCGAGCGCCTGCAAGCGATCGTAATGGTCTTTCGTCCAACCCGCCCCGGCCGACGCATCGTTATGCAGCGGCTTGGCGGCTTCGATGAAGGCGGCGGCGTTCGGCGTCACGACCGTCTTGCCCTGCTGCTTGAACCAGTCGGGCAATTGCAGTTCGGAATTGCGGATCGCCGTCGTCGCGCGGGCGGCGGCTTCCTTCAGCACGGTTTCGAAGGTTTTCTTGTCGTCGGCCGACAGGCGGCCCCAGGTCGTCGGCCCGATCACCGTGACGAGCGATTCGAAGATGTGGCTCGTCAGGTTGATATGGGTTTGGACTTCGTAGAACTTCTTCGCCTGGATCGTCGGCAGCGGATTTTCCTGGCCGTCGACCGTCTTGTTCTGCAACGCGAGATACACTTCGGCGAAGGCGATCGGCGTGGCGTTGGCGCCCACGGCCTTGGCGTACATCAGGTAAAGCGGCGCCTGGGGTACGCGCAGCTTCATCGCGCGCATATCGGCGGGCGTATTGATCGCTTTGTTGGCGGTCGTGTGGCGCGCGCCGTAATAGGTGAACGCGACGATCTGGTTGCGCGTTTTGTCGTTGTAGCCCTTCGACAATTCCTGGAACAGCGACGATTCCGAATACGCCTTCCAATGGTCGAAATCGCGGAACATGTAGGGCGCGTTGGAAATCGCGATCGGCGGGAAGGACGCGCCGGCGAAGGCAGCACCCGTGTAGATAATGTCGATCGTGCCCAACGGCAGCGCCTGATTGATCTGCTGTTCGTTGCCCAGCGCCGACGCGGCGTGGACGTCGATCGCATAGCGGTTATTGGTCCGGCGCTGGATTTCCTGCGCCGCCCACACCGCTTCGGTGTGGTAAGCCTCGTTCGTTTCGTAGACATGCGCCCATTTCAGACGCTGCTGCGCATCCGCCGAGCCGGGACCGAAGACGAGAGCCGCCAGCGCCAAAGCGCCAGCCGCGCGCGAAAATTTCGCGACCACCATTTGCGTAACCCCCTGTTTTATGCGGTCGGGCGTTCCCGATCCGTCGTTGTAAGGATAATCTAACCGGAAAATCGGGGGGAATGAAATGGCGAAAATCGTGCGCGTGGAAATACGCCAGGTCGATCTTCTACCGCCGGTCGTACGCACCGACGCCATTCAAAGCTTCGTGCGTCAGGAAACGCCGATCGTGCGCATCTGGGATTCCGAGGGCGCGGTCGGCACGGGATACAGCTACACGATCGGCACCGGCGGCTCGTCGGTCGTTGCGTTGCTGCGCGATCATCTCGGGCCGTTCCTGCTGGGCAAGGATGCGGCGTTCGTCGAGAGGCTGTGGAACGGCATGTTGTTCCATACCCATGCGACGACGGTGGGCGCGATCACGGCATTGGCGATGGCGGCGATCGATACGGCGCTGTGGGATTTGCGCTGCCGCAAAGCCGGCCGGCCCTTGCATGTCGAAGCGGGTGGGGCGAAGGACGCGATTCCCGTCTACACAACGGAGGGCGGCTGGCTGCATCACTCAACCGAATTGCTGGTCGCCGAAGCGATCAAGGCGCAGGAAGAAGGTTTCAAAGGCGCCAAGGTCAAAGTCGGCAAGCCGAGTGGCGGCGAGGATCTCGAGCGCCTGCAAGCGGTGCGCGAGGCGACGGGTCGCGGCTTCGCGCTGATGGTCGATGCGAACCAGCGTTTCACGGCGGCCGAAGCGTTGCGCCGCGCCAAGCTTTACGAGCGCGTGGACCTCGATTGGTTCGAGGAACCGCTACCCGCCGACGATATCGACGGGCATATGCGCCTTCAGGCCGGGACCAGCCTGCCGGTGGCGGTCGGCGAGTCGCTTTATTCGCCCGGACACTTCGCCGAATACCTCAAGCGCAACGCCTGCGGTCTGGTCCAAGTCGACGTGGCGCGCATCGGCGGGATCACGCCCTGGCTCAAAGTCGCCCATATGGCCGAATGCGCCAATGTGAACGTGGCGCCCCATTTCCTGATGGAGCTGCATCTCGCCTTGTGCTGCGCGGTGCCGAATTCCCTTTGGCTTGAATACATTCCGCAACTCGACCAGATCGCCGCCAGCCGGGTCAAAATCGTCGACGGGATGGCCCAGGCGTCGGCGGCGCCCGGCCTCGGCATCGAATGGGATTGGGCGGCGGTGGAAGCGCGCACGATTCTGGGGTCTTTGGCTGTACTGGCATAGCGATTGCTGTAAAAGGCGTTCGACGAGGTTCGTACGAATGCCGTTTCTAGAAAT
This sequence comes from Pseudomonadota bacterium, assembly GCA_020161965.1. Classification (GTDB taxonomy): domain Bacteria; phylum Pseudomonadota; class Alphaproteobacteria; order CACIAM-22H2; family CACIAM-22H2; genus Tagaea. The sequence continues at coordinate 5,327 of JAIUNH010000114.1, read as the reverse complement.
CGCCAATGTCTCCGCCCGTTACGGGAAAACGCCGGTCGTCAACGACCTGACGCTGACCGCCGGAAAGGGCGAGTTGCTCTCCATCCTGGGGCCGTCGGGTTGCGGGAAGACCACCACGCTGCGCATGATCGCAGGCTTCGTGACACCCGTTTCCGGCGCCATTCGGGTCGGCGGGCGGGAAATCCAGAACGCCGCACCCCATCAGCGCAATATCGGCTACGTCTTCCAGAATTACGCGCTGTTCCCGCATCTAACCGTCGCGGACAATGTCGGCTTCGGCCTGCGCATGCGTTTCGTGAACAAGCCCGATCGTGCGCGTCGCGTCGCCGAAGCACTGGAGCTCGTCGGTTTGGCGCATTTGGCCGAACGCTATCCCGCCCAGCTTTCCGGCGGCCAGCAGCAGCGCGTGGCGCTGGCGCGCGCCTTGGTGATCGAGCCCGACGTGCTGTTGCTCGACGAGCCGCTTTCCAATCTCGACGCCGCTTTGCGTGCCGAGATGCGCAACGAGATTCGCGCCCTTCAACGCCGTCTGTCGATCACCACGGTGTTCGTGACGCATGATCAGGCCGAAGCGCTCGCCATGTCCGATCGCATCGCCGTGATGGATCAGGGCCGCTTGGTCGAAGTGGCCGATCCGCAAGCCCTTTGCGATGCGCCCCAACATCGCTTCACCGCCGAATTCCTGGGTGCCCGCACCGTCATCCGGGGTGCCCGTGCGGGCGGCTTGTTCGCGTTGCCGGATGGCGCACGCTGCGCCGTCGGTGCCGATACGCCCGAAGATGCCGAATTGATCGTATTGCGTGCCGCGCGTTTGCGCGTGAGCCGCGCATTGGGCACGGGGCGCTTCCTGGCGCGCGGCATCGTGCGCGACGTCGCCTATCTCGGCGATTTCCACGATCTGGAGATCGACGCGGCCGGCGCTTCCATTCGTGTCATCCGTCCGTCGAGCGAGGCGATCCCCGCCCCCGGCGAAGAATGCTTTCTGTCCGGCGACGACGATGCGATCGCCTGGATTTCGTCTTCCCCTAACGAAGGAGTCTCCGCATGATTTCCCGCCGTCGCTTGTTGGCCGCCTCGGCCGGCGCCACGCTCGCCTCGCCCGCGATTTTCGGTTTGAACGCCGTCGCGCAAATCCGCCGCGGCGACGAGCTCGTCGTCGGTATTTGGGGCGGGGCGCAGGAACGCATCACCCGCCAGCACATCGTGCGCCCGCTGGAGGAGAAATACGGCGTCAAGATCAACTACGTTCTCGGCGGCACGCCGGAGCGGCGCGCCCGCGCCTATCAGGAACGCGGCCGTCCGTCGTTCGACCTTATCTATCTCAACATTTTCGAAAGCCGTCAGGCGGTGCGTGACGGCGTGACCCAAGCCCCGGCGATCGACCGCGTGCCCAACGCCAAGAATCTCTACGAATCGGCGAAGCTGGGCGGTTATGGCGTCGCGTTCAACCCGGTCACGGTCGTCTACGACAAGCGCAAAGGCGAAGTGACGTCGTGGAAGGATTTGTGGAAGCCGGAATGGAAGGGCCGCATCGCGTGGCCGTCCTATCCCGGCGCGCAAGGCACCGCGGCGCTGCTAATGGTCGCCAAATTGTTCGGCGGTTCCGAACGCGCGATCGATCCGGGCTTCGCGAAAATCCGCGAACTGAAGCCCTTCGCCGCGATCCAGGGCAGCCAGGATCAGCTCTATACGATGTTCGACCAAGGTGTGGCCGACATCTCGATCGAGTTCGGCTCCTTCACGCGTTCCTATGCCGAAAGCCGCAATCCGAATATCGCCGTCGCCAACCCGGTCGAAGGCCAGGTCATCGCCACGAACGTCGCCTGTCCGACGGTCGGCACGAAAAACCAGGCGCTGGTCGAAGCCTTCGTCGACCTGCATCTGTCGGAAGCCTGCCAGATGCAATACGCGCGCGACATCTACTATTCGCCGACCGTGTCGGGCCTGAACATCCCGGCGGATTTGGCGCCCAAGCTGGTGATGGGTGCGGACGTGAACAAGCTGGTCGATTTCGATTGGGACTACACGATCTCACAGCAGGCGGCATGGACCTCGCGCTTCAACCGCGAAATCGCCGGCTGAAACAACCGCACAACACGTGAACACACTTCGTCAAAAACTGGCCGGGGCGGCGCTCGCCGTCCCGGCCACGTTGTGGTTGCTGATCGCCTTCGCTGCCCCGATGGCGATCGTCCTGCTATTGGCGGTGCAGGAATCGCCGGACCCGTTTGCGCCGATTTCGTTGACGCCCAGCTTCGCGCAATTCGCGGCGATCCTGGGCGATAGCTATTATCTCGGAACCATCGCGAGCACGATTCTGCTGGGCCTGGGCGTCACACTCGCCGCCGCGACGCTTGGCTATCCGCTCGCCCTGTGGCTCGCGCGCCTGCCCGCACAATGGCGCCCCTATGCGTTCGGCATCGTGCTGATCCCGCTGCTGACCAATGTGGTCGTGCGTTCGCTCGGCATCGTGCTGCTGCTCTCGCCCGACGGGCTGGTGAACGGCTTGCTGTCGCCGCTCGGCCTCGGTCGCCCGCAAGGCTGGCTGTTCACGCATTTTGCCGTGGGACTCGCCCTCACGCAGGTTTTCCTGCCCTTCATGGTGCTCGCACTCTACGACTCCTTGGTTCAAGCGGATAAGCGCTTGGACGAAGCGGCCGCGTCGTTGGGTGCGTCGCGCATCCGGCGCTTCTTCGCGGTGACGCTGCCCTTGTCGCTGCCGGGTTTGCGCGCCGGGCTCACCATCGTTTTCCTGCTAGCCTCCACGGCCTATGTCTCCGCGACCATTCTGGGCGGCAAGAAAGTCTGGGTCGCGGGCATGATCGTGTGGCAGGAGGCGCTGACCAATCTCAACGCGCCGACCGCCGCCGCGATGGCCGTCATCATGTTGGTCTGGGGTATTGCCTTCGCCGTGCTGGCCGAGCGCGTCGCGCGTGCGTTGACGCCGTGGCTGCAAAAGGCGGGGGCAAAGCCTGTCGCGTTAGAACTACCGCCGGAACTCGCGCGCAAATTGGTGGCGTTGGGCGATACGGCCGGTGGGATTGTTGCGCGCGTGCTGCTGGGCCTCGCGATCTTCCTGCTGATCTTCCCGCTGGCGCTGGTCGTCGTGCAGTCTTTCAATGACGTGCCGCAGGCGAGCGTCGCAGGCTTCCGCGCCTTTACCTTCAAATGGTACGCGGCGGCGTTTGACGCTTCGACCTATCTGCGCGATACGCAAAATTCGCTCGAACTCGCAGCGATCTCGATGCTGATCGCGCTGTCGCTGGCCTTGCCCGCCGCCTTCGCGCTGGTGCGCGCGGAGTTTCCCGGCAAGGGCGCGGTCGCCGCGTTCTGGATGCTGCCCTTGGCGCTGCCGCATGTCGCCATCGCGGTGGGCATGCTGCGCTTGCTGCAATGGTTCATCGCCATCCCGCCCTTCTGGGGCTTGGTGATGGTGCATGTGGTCGTCATCCTGCCCTTCTGCATTTCGATGCTGCGCACCTCGGTCCTGCAACTCGATCGCAGCTTGGAGGAAGCGGCATCGTCGCTGGGTGCGACGCGCGGCCTTGTCTTCGTCACGACGATCCTACCCAATCTGGCACCCGGCTTGACGGTCGCGGGCATTCTCGCCTTTCTGATTTCGTTCGGCGAGGTGACGGTGACGTCGTTCCTGACGACCGCGCGCATGCAAACACTACCGGTGCGTATCTACGCCGAAGCGTCGTTCAGCCTGGAGCCGACGGTCCACGCGATCTCGGCATTGACCATTGTCGGCACGGTGGCGCTGCTGGCCATCGTCAATCGCTTCGTCAAGCTCGACCGCGTCTGGGCGCGTTGAGATAGGCGCCGCGCCCGGCGAGATAGCAGCAAGCCGCGATCAGATAGATGGCGATGGCGGCGGCGAACACGGTCCACGCCGCGCCGGTCTCGCGCAACAGGCCGAAGGCGAAGGGCGCGAACGCATAAGTACCCTGGCCAATGGCGACGGATAGCGCGACGGCCTTGGGCACATCGGCCTTTGCGAATTCGATCTGCGCCATCAGCGGCGGCAGCGACGTGGTGTTGCCGATGCCCAAACCCACCAACATCACGCCCGCGAACAGCCAGACGATCCCGTCCGACCCGGCCAACAGAAACGCGACGCAGCCAAGGCATTGCATCGCGTAGTTCGCGGCGGCCGCCACGCGCCGGTCGGTGCCGGGCGTCATCAGCCAGCCCATCGCCGTGCGGCCCAGAATGGCGCAGACGGTCGAAAGTGCGGCGGCATAGGCCGCCATCTGCGCGCCCAAAGCGGGGACGAGCAGCGAGTACATATGCGCGATCAGGCCGATCTGCGCGAACAGGCCCAGCGCCATGCCGGCGGCGAGCGTCACGAAAGCGCGATCCTGGCGAAAGTTTTCGACACGCGCGGGCTCGATGCGCCGTGTCGCGGCGGAGCTTACTGCGTCGTCGCCATCCGGGCGTAGGCCCATCGCCTCGGGCGTGGCGCGCAAAACCGTCGCGGCCAGGATTGCGATGATCACGACCATCGCGACGCCGATGCCGATCGACGCGGCGGCGAAACCGAACGCGGCGATGGCGGCGACCCAGATCGGCGTGAACAACGTGCCGCCCACACTCGCACCGTTATAGGCGGTGGACAGCGCCGCCGGCCGGCGCCGCTCGAACCAGGGCGCCACGATGGCATTGACGCCAGCCGCCCCCATCGCGACCCAGCCGATGCCGGTTAGGATCGCGGCCGCGAAGACATGCCAAGGCTCCGACGCATGCGCCCAGGCGATGACGCCGACGGCGAGCGACACCGCACCCGCCAGCGTCACGACCGCCACGCCGAAGCGTTTATGCAAACGCGGCAATTGCGCGACGGCAAGTGCGCCCAGCGCGAAATGAAACGTAATGGCGGCGGAGACGATTCCGATCGGCCAGCCATGCTTGTCGATCGTCGCTTGCAGATAGACCGACGGCGCGTAAAAGCCGACGCCCCAGCCGAATAGCGCGACGACGAAAGCGCCGGCGACGACGCGCCAGCCATAGAAGATCGTTTTCATGGCGCGGAGAATCGCCCGGTCCGGTATCGCGACGTTACGGTCGCGGCCGAAGCATCGCGCAAAGGCGCGTGCTAGTGTCGCGCCATGGTGACGATCGCTTCCGTGGCCGAAATCGCATCGCTTGCCGGCGATCCCGCGCGCGCGGCGATGCTGCTCGAATTGATGGACGGGCGCGCGTTGACGGCGGGCGAACTCGCGCGCGCCGCCAATGTCGCCCCGCAGACCGCCAGCGGGCATTTGGCGAAGCTCGCCAAGGCGGGGCTGGTGACGATCCGTGCGCAAGGGCGGCATCGCTATCAT
>JAIUNH010000113.1 GCA_020161965.1 Pseudomonadota bacterium | reverse complement strand
CCGTCACGAACGGCCCCAAAGCGGGATCGGCGCGCCAGCCTTCAAGCATGGCGCCGCCCATCTTGCCGCAGCCGATCAACAGAATGCTGGTGCGCATCGCTTCACTCCCGTTCCCTGCGGAACGGGTATAGCGCAGACGAAAGCTTTATGCTTCGCCCGCTTTCGAGGGTCGAAGCTTTACGCTTCTCCCATGGGATCGAGGCACGCGGCCGCGACCGCTTCGGCGGGATCCTTGCCGCCCCACACGACGTATTGAAACGCCGGGTAGAAACGCTCGCATTCCGACAGCGCCACATCGACCAGATCTTCGATCTGTTCGACGGTGGCGCCGCGTGCACCACGCAAGGGCACGGCGTGACGGAAGGTCGGCAGACCTTCGTCGCCCGACAGGTCGAAATGGCCGAGCCACAGGCGCTCGTTGGCGAGGGCGAGCAGCTCCGCGACCACGCCGCGGCGATGTTTGGGCAGTTTGAGGTCGAGCGCGCAGGAGAAGTGCAGCGCACTCATATCCTCGTTCCAGGCGAAATAGATGCGGTAGTCGCACCAGCGCCCGGGAACCTGCGCCACCAGCTCTTCTTCGGCCGAACGATCGAACGGCCATTCATTGGCGGTGACGATTTCTTCGATGATATCCAAAGGGTTAGATGCGTATTCGGAAGTCTGTACCGAGACGTCGACCATGCCCTGTAGACTCCCAATCGGGATTTACCCTTTCGGCGTCCGTCAGGCGCAAGTCCGCGATGGAGGGGGCTTGCGACTCGACGTTCAACCACTAGGGTTAGGGTGCCAAACGAGAGTCAAGGGATCAAGCGTTTTGCCCGGACGACCCACAAGATTTTGAATTCTTGCACAGGGTCCGGCGGATCGAACGCTAGATTTGGGGGGCGAACTTAGGCGCCGCCGCTCTTCAACCGATTGATTTCCGATTCCATTTCGGCCAAACGCGCGGCCAAACGCTCGTTCTCGATGCGCGCATTCGACGCCATTTCCTTCACGGCCTCGAATTCCTCGCGCGCCACCAGATTTTGCGTTTGCAGCCAGCGCTCCAGCACCAAGCGCATTTGGCCTTCCACTTCCTGGCGCATCGCCGTGAAGGCGGAAAGCGCACCGGTCGCGGCGCGCGACAAATCGTCGAGAATTTTATTATCGGTCTGCATGATCGAAATATGGCGAGGGCCCCGCGCCGTTGCAACGCCCATCATGTCGCGCCTATAAGCGCCACATGATTGTCGTCACCGGCGGCGCCGGCTTCATCGGTTCGAATCTTCTGGCGGGTCTCGAAGCGCAAGGTGCGCGCGAACTCGTCTGCGTCGACTGGTTCGGCACCGGCGACAAATGGAAGAACGTCGCCAAGCGTGTGCTGGCCGATGTGGTGCGCCCCGACGATCTCCCGGATTTCCTCGCCGCGCGCAAAGGCAAGATCGAGACGATCTTCCACATGGGCGCCAATTCGGCGACCACGGAAACCGATGTGGACTCGATCGTGCGCACGAATATCCGTGCGACGCTCGATCTGTGGGATTGGTGCACGGCGAATGGCGCGGCCTTCGTCTATGCGTCGTCGGCCGCGACCTATGGCGATGGCACGCAAGGCTTCGACGATGATTCCTCGCCGGCGGCGCTGGCCAAGCTCAAGCCGCTGAATCCCTATGGCTGGTCGAAGCATATGGTCGATCGGCGCGTCGCCGATCTGCTGCGCGACAAGAACGCCGCGCGCCCGCGCCAGCATGTCGGTTTGAAGTTCTTCAACGTCTATGGCCCCAACGAAGGGCATAAAGGCGGCATGCGCTCGGTCGTGCATCAGGTGCAGCCGGTCGCGGCGAAGGGCGAAGCGTTCCCGTTGTTCCGCTCGCATCGCGAAGGCATTCCCGATGGCGGGCAGCAGCGCGACTTCATCTGGGTCGGCGACGTGGTCGACGTGATGCTGTGGCTGCGCGACCATCCGAAGGTCTCGGGCCTGTTCAATCTGGGCACGGGCCACGCGCGCAGCTTCCTCGATCTCGCGACCGCCGTATATGCGGCGCTGGGCAAGAATGCGCAGATCGCCTGGCGCGACACGCCCGAAGCGCTCCGCGACAAGTATCAGTATTTCACCGAAGCGAAGATGGAGCGTCTTCGCGCCGCCGGTTACACGCGACCGTTTACGTCGCTGGAAGACGGCGTGCGAAAATACGTGCTCGATCATCTCGTCAAAGAAGATCCGTATATCTGATGGCGCTCGCTTTTCCCGATATCGATCCCATCGCCATCGCGATCGGCCCGATCGCGATCCGCTGGTACGCGCTCGCCTATATCGCCGGCATTCTCGGCGGCTGGCGTTACGCGAGCTATTTGAACGCCGGGCCGTGGGCGCTGGTGACGAAGGAGAAGCTCGACGATTTCGTCGTCTGGGTGACGTTCGGCGTGATCGCCGGCGGGCGCTTGGGCTATGTGCTGTTCTACAAGCCCGGCTATTACATCACCGAGCCGCTGGAAGCGTTGTATCTGTGGAAGGGCGGGATGAGCTTCCATGGCGGCGCGTTGGGCGTGATCGTCGCGATCGTGCTGTTCGCGCGCAAAGAGAAAATCTCGCTCTTCCGCCTCGGCGATCTGGTCACGCAAGCGGTACCCATCGGCCTGTTCTTCGGTCGCCTCGCAAATTTCGTGAACGGCGAATTGTTCGGCCGGCCCAGCGACGTCGCCTGGGCGATGGTCTTCCCGCATGGCGGGCCGGAGCCGCGCCACCCCAGCCAGCTTTATCAAGCCTCGCTGGAAGGCTTGGCGTTGTTCGCCGTGTTGTTCGTCGTGGGCCGCACGCAATATGCGCGTGTACGCGACGGCTTCGTCGCAGGCGCCTTCCTCGCGGGCTATGGCGTCGCGCGCATCATCGGTGAATTCTTCCGCGAGCCCGATGCGCATCTTGGCTACCTGCTCGGGCCCATCACGATGGGCATGGTGCTGTCGCTGCCGATGGTCGCGGCCGGGGCGTGGCTGATGTCGCGCCCGCCCAAGCCCGCGTGAGCGGTTTCCGCGACATCCTTTCCACGCGCTGTCCGATGACGGTGCATGATTGGATGGAAGCCTGCCTCGCCGATAACGAATACGGCTATTACCGGCGGGGCTTGCGCGTGGGTGCTGCCGGCGATTTCACGACCGCGCCCGAAATCTCGCAGATCTTCGGCGAGATCATGGGGCTTGTGCTCGCCCAAACCTGGCTCGATCAAGGCGCACCCGCAAACGCGATTCTCGCCGAATTGGGGCCGGGGCGCGGCACGCTGATGCACGATTCCGCGCGCGCTTTCGGTAAGGCGACGAAGACGCGTTTGCCGGTCCATCTGGTCGAGATCAACGAAAGCTTCCGCAAGGCGCAAGCGGTCAAGCTCGCCGAATATGCGCCCGCGTGGCACGACGGCATCGCGACGCTGCCGGCGGCGCCGACATTGCTGCTCGCCAACGAATTCTTCGACGCGCTGCCGGTGCGCCAATTCCGCCGTGCCGGCGCGAAATGGGTCGAACGCATCGTGACGCCGGATTTCCAATTCGCCGACGGTGCTGAAGTCGTCGCACCCGTTGGGCATGACGTGCCCGATGGGGCGATCGTCGAGACTTGTCCTTCGGGCGAAACGATCGCGCGCGCGATCGGCGCGCGCATCGCCACGCAGGGCGGGGCGGCGTTGATCGTCGATTACGGATCGCCGGTCTCCGGCTGGGGCGATACGCTCCAAGCAATGCGCGACCATAAGAAGGTCGATGTGTTCGACCGCCCGGGCGAAACCGATCTGACCGCCCATGTCGATTTCGCGGCGTTGGCACGCACGGCGGCGCAAGGCGGTTGTGCGGCCTATGGTGCGCTGGGGCAGGGCGATTTTCTGCGTCGGGCCGGGGCGCATGCGCGCGCGGCTTCGTTGAGTGCGGCGAACCCGGCCGCGCGGACGAATATCGAAACGGCATTGCGGCGCTTGATCGAGCCCACGGAAATGGGCACGCTGTTTCGCGTTCTGCTACTGCTGCCGAAGGGTTCGGCGCCGCCGATACCGATGGACGGATACTGAAAATGGCCCCGATCACGATCGGCGCGTTCAACGATATCGAGTTCGTGCGTCACGCGTTCTACACGCGCCAGGGCGGTGTGAGCGAAGGGCTTTATACGTCGCTCAATTGCGGCCTCGGCTCGGGCGATTCGGCAGACGCCGTGCGCGAAAACCGCAAACGCGCGATGGCGGCGATCGATCTGCCCGAGACCGCATTGACGACGCTTTACCAAGTCCATGGCCGCAACGTCGTCGAACTTGAAGCGCCGCTGCCGGAAAACGCGCGCCCGCAGGCCGATGCGCTGGTGACGCGCGTGCCCGGCGTGGCGTTGGGCGTGTTGTCGGCCGATTGCGTGCCCGTGCTGTTCTGCGATCGTCACGCCAAGGTGATCGGGGCGGCGCATTCGGGCTGGAAGGGGGCGATCGGCGGCGTGCTCGACGCGACCGTGGAAGCGATGGCGAAGCTCGGCGCCGATCCGTCGCGCATCGTTGCGGGTATCGGCCCTTGCATCGCGCAGCGCTCCTACGAAGTTGGCCCCGAATTTCCAGCACCTTTCGTGGCGGAGGACGAAGCCAATGCGCGCTTCTTCGCGCCGTCGCGTAAAGACGGCCATCACATGTTCGATCTGCGCGGCTATGTCGGCGAGCGCTTGCGCCGTGTCGGCGTGGGTGAAATCCAAGCCGTACCGAACGATACATGCGGCGAGGCGGATCGTTTCTTCTCCTATCGCCGCGCCTGCTTGCGCGGCGAGAAGGATTACGGCCGCGGCCTGTCGGCGATCGCGCTCGAAAAATGAAACGCGTTCTCGCCTTGCTGCTGGGCTTTGCCGTTCTGCTCGGCGCGTGCGGACCGATCCCGCGCCCGTTCCGGCTGGACGAGAAGGATAGTGCCAGCAATCCGCTGCTGCGGCTTGCCGATCAAGGCGGCATCGTCGTGCCGCCGGCGGCGGGCTTGCCCGATGCGCAAGCGCGTGCGCTGGCCGATGCGGTGGCCGAAGCGTTGCGCGCCAACGACATTCCCGCCAACACCCGGCTCGGCAATCGGCAGAGTTTGATCCTCGATCTATTCGTCGCCGACAAGCCGGGCGCGAGCGTTTCGGTCGAGACCCATCTCGTCGACGCCGACGGTAAAGTCTTGAGCGACGGCACGCTGAACGATGCGCGCCCGCGCGGCGGCGAAGCGCCCGCCGATTGGATGGGCATCGCCAAGCGCGTCGCGACCGCGATCGTCCAGGCGATCAAGCCCGAAACGCTGGCGCAACGCGAGTTGCTGCCGGTGCGCATCGCCGTGCCCGAAGGGGCGCCGGGCCAGGGCGGTTTGGCGCTGATGCAGGCTTTGGCCTATCACCTCGATCGCGCGGGCGTGAAAGTGACCGAAGACAAGCGCGTCGCGGCCTTGGACGTGACGGGGCAGGTCACGCAAACACCCGTCGCGCCCGTGCAGGGGCAGGAGACGCGGCGCCTGTCGGTCGCTTGGCGCGTGGCGAACGGCGCCGAGGAGCTTGGGCGCGTCGATATGGCCAACCCCTTGCCGCTGCGCATGATCGAACGCCAATGGGCCGAGATCTCGTTCCAGATCGCCGCCGCTTCGGCCGACGCGATCCGCGAAATCGTCGAACGCAACCGCGTCGTCCCGAAATAAGCGTAAGCCTACGGGTTTGACATCGCCGCCCGGTCGCCTACCTAATTGGCGTTCCCCGGACGGAGACCGCCCATGGCCGTCAAGCGCAAGAAGATCGACGCCGCCCCGCCTGCGGCGCCGGAAGACGCGGCGCTGGACGCCGCGTTGCGCTTGGCCGAAACGCGCAAATGGTCGGAGATTTCGTTGCCGGAAATCGCCGAGGCGGCGGGGCTGTCGCTGGCGGACATGCTGCGCGTAGCACCCTCCAAGCCCGCCTTGATGGCGGCGTTCGCGCGGCGGGTCGATGGCGCGATGCTCGCCGCCAAGATCGACGCCGACGGCTCCGTCAAAGACAAACTCTTCGAAATCCTGATGCGGCGCTTCGACGCGCTCGCCCCCCACAAGGCGGCGGTCAAAAATATGCTCGCCGATTTGCCGCGCGAACCGATCGCCGCGATCTGTGCGCTGCCGTCTTTGTTGCGGTCGATGCGCTGGGCGGCCGAGGCGGCGGGGGTGCGGACCGCCACGCCGCTGGCGCCGTTCAAGATCAACGCGTTGGCCGTCGCCTACCTCGCCGCCTTGCTTGTGTGGCGGGACGATGACAGTGCAGATGCAGCAAAAACGATGGCCGCCCTCGATAAATCTCTCGGCCGTCTTGAGGCTTTAGCATCGAGTTTTCCGGCATTTCTGAAGCGTCGGGTAGCGCCTGCCAAAAGCTGAATTGTCTTTTTGCATCGCACAATTTCACTTGACTTTGGTTATTCCGCCGGACAGAATTCGGCCATTGCAGCGGTTTTCCGCCGCCGCGACAGAAACGGGTTTGCCTCCGTTACGCTCTAGGCCGGCTCGATCCGCAGCGTGCAGCTGCCTGGGGTAGGAGGAATCAGCATGAAGGGGACCAAGATGCCGTTCGGTGAATTCGACCTCGCCAAGATGTTCGAAATGCCCAAGCAGATGGGCGACTTCAAATTCGCGCCGCTGGATATGGAAGGCCTCGTCGCCGCCCAGCGCAAGAACATGGAAGCCTTGGCCCAGGCGAATCAGCTCGCCGTCGAAAGCTTCCAGGCCGTCGCGCGCCGCCAGTCGGAAATCTTCCGCTCGGTGCTCGAGGAAGCCTCGGTCGCCGCGCGCGAAGTGATGGCCGCCGGTTCGCCGGAGGAAAAGGCCGCCAAGCAGGCCGACCTGATGAAGGACGCCTTCCAGCGCGCGATTTCGAATACCCGCGAAATGAGCGAACTTCTCGCCAAGTCGCAGTACGAAGCTTTGGACGTCGTCCAGAAGCGCGTGCTGGAAAGCCTGGACGAGATCAAGACGCTTATCGCGAAGAAGAAGTAAGCCGCTGGCGCGTCGGCGCCATCCGCGCTAACGAATGAACCCCGGTCGCTTCGCGCGGCCGGGGTTTTTCGTTGGAGCGAGACGATGGGCGATACGATCACATATGGCGATTTCGAGCGCGTCGATATCCGCGTGGGCACGATCGTCGAAGCCGTGCCGTTCCCCGAGGCGCGCAAGCCCGCGATCAAATTGAAGATCGATTTCGGCCCCGAGCTCGGCGTCAAGAAATCCTCGGCGCAGATCACCGTGCATTATTCGCCCGACACGCTGGTCGGCCGGCAGGTCGCGGCGGTGGTGAATTTCCCGCCGCGCCAGATCGGGCCGTTCATGAGCGAAGTGCTGACGCTGGGCTTCCCCGACGCGAACGGCGCCGTCGTGCTGATCGGCCCGTCGGTGGCCGTGCCCAATGGCGGGAAGCTATTTTAGCCGAACAGCTTCTTGAAGAACGCCGACACGCGGTGGCGCGTCGTGTTTTTGCGCAAGGCCGCGTCGTCGACCAGCCAGTTCATCTGCATCACATGGCGCGGGCCTTCGTAGCTTTCGTGGCCGTGCCAGGCGTCGCGCGTGCAGCGGAAGGCGAGCATATTGCCGTCCACCGGTTCGATCTCGGTGGTGTAGTTTTCGAGCGTTTCGGGCCCGCGCAGCAAACGCAATTTGCCGCCCTTGTCCTGCCAGCCGCCGGTGCGCTTGTTCATATAGACCAGCACCGTCACGACCTTGTCCTTCGAATCCGTATGGATCTTGCCGTCGCGGGCACGGCAGCGATCGCGGAAGGTGATGATCGTCGGGTGCGGCTTCAGGTTCAGGCCGAATTTGGTTTCGATCGCCGCGCGGAACGCGTCGGATTCCAACGCGGCGACGAAGTCCTTCACCGCGGGTTTGAGCGGGCCCACTTCGGATAGCGGGAACGAGCCGGGCTTGCCGATCGCCGGCCAATCCGCGTTGATCGCGTCGAGCGCGTCGGCATTCACGAAAGCGGGGACGAGCGCGTGATCGAACGGCACGCCGTTCTTGGGCGTGGCGTTCAGCTTGGCGAAGTCGAAAATCTGATCGGGCGTCATCGTCATCGATCAAATCGGAATGCGAATGCGGGCGCGCAAGCCGCCCATCGGCGATTCTTCCAGGCGGATATCGCCGCCATGGCCGCGCACCACGTCGCGCGCGATGGTGAGGCCGAGGCCCACGCCGCCGGTTTCCGCGTTGCGCGACGGGTCCAGGCGGAAGAAGGGTTTGAACACGTCCTCGCGCGATTCGGCGGGAATGCCGGGGCCGTCATCGTCGATGACGATTTCGATATCGGTTTCGCGCCGCTCGGCGGTTACGCGCACTTGCGCCGCGTGGCGCGCGGCGTTGGCGATCATGTTGTTGAGGCTGCGTTTCAACGCATGCGGCCGGCCCGCACAGGCGAGCGGACCCGGGCTTTCATAGGCGACCGCGTTGCCCGCCCGGCGATGGCTTTCGACGATCTCGCGCAAAGTCGGCTCGATGTCGATCGCTTCGATCTTTTCCTCGCCTTCGCCGCGCACGAAGGCGAGATAGGATTCGACCATGCGCGCCATGTCGTCGACGTCGGATTTCAAGCCCGGCCCCGACGGATGGTCGCCCAGCATGGCGAGTTCCAGCTTCATGCGCGTGAGCGGCGTGCGCAAATCGTGGCTGATGCCCGCGAGCATTTCCGTGCGTTGCGCGATATGGCGGCGGATGCGCTCGCGCATCGTCATGAACGCGGCGGCGGCCTGGCGCACTTCGGCCGCACCGTGCGGGCGGAAATCGGCGTCCTCGCGGCCCTTGCCGAAGGCTTCGGCCGCTTCGGCCAGGCGCTTGATCGGGCGCACCTGGTTGCGCATGAAGATCGACGCGATCGCGATCAGAATCAGCGAGCTTCCGCTCATGAACAGCAGGAAGACATAGACATTGGTGGTGAACACGCGCTGGCGCGTCGTTTCCAGCACCAGCACGCCGCCGGCGAGCTGCACTTCGATATGGATGTCGGCGGGATCGCCCCAGGCGTCGAGCCAATAAGGCCGGCGCACGCGCTCGTCCAACGCGCGCACCAGATAATCCTCGAGGATCGTTTCGGGATCGATCGGGCCCTTGCGTTCCAGAATGGCGCCCGGTTTCCAGGTGTAGACCGAGCCGGTGGCGAGATGCATCGTCTCGAACAGCCAGCGCCGATCGGTATCGCCGGGATAGCGGCCCATCGCCTGGACGACGGTCGCGACTTCGCCCGCGACGGCGTTGGACAGGCGGCGCGACACCGTTTGCCAGACACGTTCGTAGAACACGAAGCCCGCGACGATCTGCACCAGGATCAGCGGCGCCACGATGATGATCAGCGTGCGCGCGTAAAGCGTGCGCGGCAGATAGCGGCGAATGGCTTGGCTCAGCGGCCCCATTATTCGGCCCTCAACACGTAGCCGGCACCGCGCACGGTTTGCAGATGGCGCGGGTTGCGCGGATCGTCTTCGATCTTCGGGCGCAGGCGCGTGACCGTG
>JAIUNH010000112.1 GCA_020161965.1 Pseudomonadota bacterium | reverse complement strand
CGACGCCGTCTTCCCAGTTATAGCCCGAGACGAAATTGCCGCCGGGATAGCGCATGATGGTGGGCGCGAGTTCGCGCACCAGCGCCAGCACGTCGCCGCGGAAGCCGTTCTTGTCCGCCGTCTTGTGGCCGGGCTCGTAGATCCCGCCATAGACGCAACGCCCCAGATGTTCGATGAACGCGCCGAACAGGCGGGGATCGGTGCGCCCGATCGTAAAATCTCGGTCGAGTAGAACGGATGCTTTTCTCATGGCGTTTCCCTGACTTGCTTGATGTTGTTTCGAGACTTCTACCGTGCGAACAAGGGGCGCTCGCCGGGGGCGAGCGGTTCGAGCACGGATTCCTTCAGCGTTCGCGAATAGGGATGTTTGGGATCGGCGAGGATGGTCCGCGCATCGCCGCTTTCCACCACCTGCCCCTTTTGCATGATGATGATGCGGTCGGAGATCGAATACGCGGTCGCCAGATCGTGGGTGATGTAGATGATCGACAAACCCAGCTCGTCGCGCAGTTTGCGGAACAGATTGACGATCGACGCGCGTAGCGACGCGTCGACCATCGACACGGGCTCGTCCGCGATCAGCAATGACGGGCCCGACGCCAGCGCCCGGGCGATCGCCACGCGCTGCAACTGTCCGCCCGACAATTCGTGCGGATAGCGGCCCTTGACCTCGGCGAGCGACAAGCCGACCTGGCGCAACGCCTTGTCCGCACCTTCCTGCATCGCCGTTTCGGTCTTGGCGCCGGCGAAGCGCTGGCATGTCGCGTAGAGATAGCGATCTAGCCGCTTCAACGGATTGAACGCCTCGAACGGGTTCTGGAACACGGGCTGCACCGCGGCCATGAAGGCATGACGATCGGCCCCGTCGCGCAATGTGGCGAGATCGCGCCCCTTGAAGCGTGCAACGCCGCGTGTCGGCGTTTGCAGCGCCAGGATGATCCGCGCGAGCGTCGATTTGCCCGAGCCGGACTCGCCGATGATCGAGAAAATCTCCGGCTTCGCCGCTTCTAGGCGGAAACTGACGTCGATGACGGCTTCGACCTGCGTGCGGGAAAACAAACCGCCGCGCGTGAAGGTCTTGGACACGGAATCGAGTTCGAGCAGCGCGCCGGTCATGGCGTGGCCTCCACGCGGTCTTTCTCGAAACAGGCGACGCGATGGTCCGGTGCCACCTGCTCCATCGGCGGCACTTCCACGCGGCAACGTTCCGTCGCGAAGGCGCAACGCGGATGGAACCGGCAGCCCGAGGGCGGATTGGCGAGGCTGGGCGGCGTGCCTTCCAAGCCGCTGCGCGGCCGGTCGTCGCCGATGCGCGGCAACGAATGGATCAAATGCCGTGTATAGGGATGGCGCGGCCGCGCGAACACGTCGGGTGTGCGCGCCTCCTCCACCAATCGTCCCGCATACATGATGCCCAAGCGATCGGTCAGATGCGCATGCACGCCCATATCGTGAGTGACGAACAGCACCGACGACGCCATTTCCCGCTGGATCGAGCGGAACATCGCCAACACGTCCTTCTGCACCACGACGTCGAGCGCGGTTGTCGGCTCGTCGGCGATGATGAATTGCGGGCGGCAGATCGTGGCGAGCGCGATGGTCACGCGCTGGCGCATGCCGCCCGACAATTCGTGCGGATAGGCTTTCAACACCGAGGCGGGCAGATTGACCCGCGCCAAATGCGCCACGACCGCCGCTTCAAACCCGGCTTTATCCAGGCCCATATGGCGAAAGGCGAAATCGAAGAACGACGTGCCGATGCGCCGCACGGGGTTCAGCACGCTCATCGAGCCTTGCATGACGTAGGACAGATGCCGCCAACGCACGCGCTCGACCAGATCAGCCGGGGCGCGGTTCAAGCCCATCGTGCCGTCCATGAAGCTGAACTGGATCTCGCCGCCGACGATTTCCAGCGGCGGGCGCATCGCCCCGGCGATGGTCTTCACCAGCGTCGATTTGCCCGAGCTCGACTCACCGGCAAGGCCGTAGATCTCGTCCTTGCGGACCTCGAAGGTGATGCCGTCGACGGCCTTCACCTCGCGATCGACGCCGAACAGGCGCAGGCGATACCAGGCGCGCAGATCGCGTACTGCGACGACGGGGCCGTCGGCCGTTTCCGGCTTGGCGGCGGGGTTTCGCATCGCGGCGCTCATTCCTTGCGCCCCCCGCCCCGTTCGAGCCTAGATCGCGGGTCGATATATTCGTTCATCGAGATCGCGAGCAGATAGAGGCCGATGAACAGCATCACCACCAAACCGACCGGGAAGGCGATCCACCACCACACGCCGGCGACGACGGCGCTGTGCTGGTTCGCCCAATAGATCATCCCGCCCACGCTGGGCCGGTTGATATCGGTGAAGCCCAGCACCGCGAGCGTCACTTCCAGACCGATCGACCAGTTCATGTTGTTGAGCGAGGTCGAGAACACGATCGGCAGCACGAAGGGCAGATGCTCGCGCGACAGAATTTCATGCGTGCGCATGCCGGAGAACACGGCCGTCTGCGTGAATTCCCGATGCCGGAGGCTGAGCGCCACGGAGCGGATCAGCCGCGCGTCGTAGGACCAACCCAACAGCGCCGTCAGCACCGCCAACATCACCCACGACATGTTGTCGCGCATGACGAAGTAGAACAGCACCAGGATCGGAAACAGCGGGATGACGATGAAGGTGTCGTTGATCGACATCAGCACCCGATCGACCCAGCCGCCGCGATAACCTGCAAGCAGCCCGATCGACAGCGACAGGATGCGGCTCAAAATTGCGACCAGCAAGCCGAAGGCCAGCGTATTGCGGATCGAGTAGGTCAGCAGCCAGAAAAGATCCTGCCCGCGCGACGTGGTGCCGAACCAATGCGCCGCCGAAGGCGGCACATCCATGGGTGCGACGAACTGGTCGAGTGGCGGATAAGGCGAGACGAAAGACAGCAGCGCCATCGCCACGACCACGCCGGTCATGAGGATACCGGCGAGGAACTCGCCGTTGTAGCGCAGGAGATCGCGAAGAACGACGAACATGCTCAAGATACCGTGACGCGAGGGTCGATAAGCGGATAGATCAAGTCGATAACCAGCACCGCGAGCGAAACGCCGACGATCGATACCGTCGTGACGCCAAGGACGAGGCTGTAATCGCCGGCGTGAACGCCGTCGACCAGCAGCGAGCCGATGCCCGGATAACCGAACACGCGTTCGGTGATCAGCGCGCCGGAGAAGACATGGCCGAGCGAGATCGCAAGGCCGGTGACCTGCGGGGCGATGGCGTTGCGCATCACGTAAGCGGTCAGGATGCGCCGCTTCGACACGCCCGCGAGTTCGGCATAGACGACGTAATCCTCGGTCACGACGTTCGACACGAGGCTGCGCATGCCGACGAACCAGCCGCCCAGCCCGACGAGCAGCAGCGACAGCAGCGGCAGCATCGAATGGCGGGCGACCGACAGTATGTATTCGGACGACCAGCCGCGCGCGACGTTCATCTGGGAACCGCCCGAGATCGGCAGGATCGGCCAGAGATAGCCGAACACGATCAGCAGGATGATCGCCGCGATGTAATACGGCATGGGATGCAGCGCCATCGCGACGATGCCAAAGCCCTTCAGCAGGCGGCTACGGCGGTAATAGCCGGCGAGACCGCCCAGCAGATTGCCGATGATCCAGGTGAGGATCGTCGCCACGCCCAGCAGACCGACGGTCCAGGGAATGGCGCGCCCGATCAATGTCGAAACGGGCGACGGAAAGGCGGACAGCGAGGGGCCGAAATCGGCGACCAGCACGCGACGCCAGAAATTTAGATATTGCTCGATCGGCGAACCGGTCAGGCCGTAAAGCTCGCGCAGTGACTGACGCATCGATTCGATCGCTTCGGGTGCCGTGTGGCCGAACGCCGTGGCGACGGAAACCGTATGCTCCACCGGATCGATCGGCGTGGCATGCGTGATGATGTAGGCGATGTTGATGCCGATGAAGACGACCAGCAAAAATTGCAAAAACCGGCCGAAGGCATATCTGGCGTAGGCGCGCATATTCGTGTGCTTTCCCGGGGAACGTGAAGTCCGCCCTTCCGGCCGGCGCGCGGGTTGCGCACGCCGGCCGGCCGGAACGGATCGTCGCTTACTGCTTCGGTTTGATCTTCACGAACATGTAGCGGGAGTTACCCCAGTTCGGCACCGGATTGGCGTAGGGGTTCTCCGCGGTCGGGAAACCGGTCCAGTAAGTTTCGTCGGCCACGGTGAACACGTTGTACGACATCAGCGGGATCACCGGCATTTCGCGCGTCGCGAGCTTGACGAACTCCTTGCCGAGCTCGATGCCCTTGGGATCGTCGAAGTCGATCCCGCGGATCTGTTCGATGATCTTGTCGAGCTCCGGATGCGACCAGCGCTGCCAGTTGCGCGAAGGCTGCGACTGACCGGGTGCCGCGACATAGGCCGAGTGCCAGCTGTCCATGAAGAAGGACAGATCCTGGTGACCGCCCCACGTCTCGACGCTCCAGCTCAAGATCACGTCGAAATCGCCCGCCGCGCGGCGCGTGAGCAGCGTGCCCGCCGCCACGTCGACGCGCGCGTCGATCCCGAATTGACGCCAGCTTTGCGCGATCATCGAACCCGCACGCGTCATGATCGGACGCGCGTCGCCTTCCACCACCACGCGGATGACGAACGGCGTGCCGTCGGGCTTGAGCCACTGATTGCCTTGCTTGCGGAAACCCGCGCGCTCCAGCAATTCGGTCGCCGCCTGCGGATCGGGCTTCCACCAGCCCGTGCCGAAGGCCTTCGCGATATCCTTCGGATCCGACGGAATCTGGTTGCCCATCGACGGACGCAGACTGTCCGCGATCTGGCGCGCCATCGTCCGATCATAAGGCTTGATCTTGCGCTTGCCCGTGTCGATCTCGAAATCCGCGAGCCAATCCTGCATCGCATAGTGATACGTCTCGGGATGGCGCCCGGTGGGCGGCACGTGGATCGGCGAGATCGTCGCGGCACCGCGATAGGAGGCCATCGAAACGGCCTTGATATCGACCAGCAGCGTCAACGCCCAGCGCACGTCCTTGTTCTTGAACATATCGAGCTGGGTGTTGAAGATCGCCGACGGCAGCGTGGGATCGGGATGCCCGAACGGGAAGCCCTTGAACCACGCTTTCGAACTCGGGTTCTGACGCGCGAGCGTGAACATGCCTTCGGGCGCGATGTCGTGGACGACGTCGAGCTCCTTGTTCATCTGCGCGATCACGCGCTTATCCGGCGGACCCGGGTCGACGTAAGCGAGGTAGCGCGGAGCCGGCTCGCCGAAGCGGGCCAACGACGTGCGCTGCCAATCCGAGCGGCGCTGCCAGATATACCATTTGCCGTCCGGGTCATGGCTGTGCAGCACATAGGCCGACAGCGAAACCGGCTTCTCGAAGGCGAACTTGTTGGGGTCTTCGGCCTTCTCGAAAATATGCTTGGGCGCGATCCAGATCGCATTCCAGCGCACGGTGAACAGCGAATGGAAGCGCGAATTGGGCCGCTTCAACTTGAAGATCACGGTCTCGGCGTCCGGCGTTTCGACCGTTTCGACCGCGTTGGCGAGCACGGCGCTCCATCGCATGCCGGGCGTCTTCACCATCATATCGACGGTGAATTTGACGTCGGCCGACGTGAACTCGACGCCGTCGCTCCAGTAGATACCCCGGCGCAACTTCACACGCATCTCGGTGAAACTGGCGTTGTAGACCGGCTTTTCCGCCGCGAGGGAGTTGTCCCACACGCCGTCGATACCGCTATTGGGATCGATATACCACAGCGTGTCCAGCGCGGCTTGCTGCAACCCGTTGGATTGGCTGTTGGCGTTGATCGCCCAGATATTGAACCACGCCGCGTTCTTGACCGTGCCCTCGGGATTTTCGAGGATCAGGAGTTGATTGCGCGGAATGTCTTTTGGAATGCCTTGCGCGTTCGCGGGCTGAATAAGCCCCCAGAACGTCGAGCCTGCCAATACGCCGGCGGCAAGCCATCGTGCGGCGGATTTCATGGGATCCTCCCGTATGTTTTCCGCGCGAACGTCGCCCGCGCGTTTTTGTCCGATCGTCGAGCGATGCGTTTTACGCATTCGATTCCCGGCGATCGGATGGGATCGTATGGACGCCCTCCCCCGATGACAATTAAAGAACGGGTTTATATCGGAACCTACGATATGAACCGAGATGCCGCATCGCGAAGTCGCAATCGCACGCCAGACTTCTGGTAGTGTCGCGCCACGACGATGCTCGAATTCGCCGTTCTACTTTTCGAAACCGAACATCGATCGCGCGCATACAAAACAAAATGGGAGAAGACGATGATCTATCGCGGCGTGTTTCCGGTGGCGCCCACGGTGTTCGATGCGGACGGACGTTTGGATCTGGAAGGCCAGAAGCGCTGCATCGATTTCATGATCGATGCGGGCTCGCACGGCATCTGCATTCTTGCCAATTGGTCCGAGCAATTCGCGCTGACCGATGCCGAGCGCGAGACCGTGATGGATTGCGTGCTGAAGCATAACGCGGGCCGCGTGCCGATCATCGTGACCACGACGCATTTCTCGTCGGATGCCTGCGCCGAGCGCAGCCGCCGCGCGCAGGATGCGGGTGCATCGATGGTCATGATCATGCCGCCCTATCATGGCGCGACGATCCGGGCCCCCGAGCCTGCGATATACGAGTTCTTCAAACGCGTGTCGGACGCGATCACGATTCCGATTATGATTCAGGATGCGCCCGTCGCGGGCACGCCCTTGTCCGTGCCCCTACTCGCCCGCATGGCGCGCGAGATCGCCAATGTCAGCTATTTCAAGATCGAAGTGCCGCAAGCGGCCAACAAGCTGCGCGCGTTGATCGCCGAAGGCGGGGCGCCGATCGTCGGGCCCTGGGATGGCGAGGAAGGCATCACGCTGCTTGCCGATCTCAATGGCGGGGCGACCGGCACGATGCCAGGTGGCGGTTACCCCGACGGCATTCGCGCGATCTTCGATCCGCATGCGGCGGGCGATCGCAAGGCGGCGACGGCGGCCTATGCGCGCTGGCTGCCGTTGATCAATTTCGAGAACCGGCAATGCGGGCTTGCAGCCGCCAAAGTGCTGATGGAAGCAGGCGGCGTGTTCAAATCGGGCGCCACGCGCCGGCCGCAGGTGCAAATGCACCCAGCGACGCGCGCCGAACTTCTCGATATCGCGCGCAGCCTCGATCCGCTCGTCCTGCGCTGGGGCAAGTAACGAACGGCCGGATTTCATCGCGGTCAGTTGAAGCCCGCTGCGGGTTCTCCCGGGCGGGCTTCTTCTTTTTGCGCGATTGTCCGCGCTATCCGCTCACCACGCCTCGTCGACGGCCAGATGCGCGACGCAATCGCCGCGTTCGACTCGGCCGTAATGGCGAAAGGCGTTCTGCTCGTCGATCTTCAGACGGTCCGCGCGCCATCACGTAAGCGTCAGTCGCGCCACCAGCGGCCGCCCAGCACGATCCCCTTGCAGCGTAGATGCTCGCTGCCTTCGCGGATCTCGCCCAGAACGTCGGGAAAGGCGAATTTGCCCTTCTCGATATCCAGCACCGTGGCGTCGCCCAGCGTGCCGGGCGTCAGCGTGCCGCGATCTGTCTTGCGCACGGCGCGTGCGGGATTGATCGTCGAGGCGCGGATCACCTCGACCAGCGGCATGCCGATCGCGAGGAACTTCGACATCGTCACCAGCTGATCGAAAGCCGGGCCGTTCTCCGACAGGACATGCACGTCGGAGGAAATGACGTCCGGCGAGAATCCTTGGCGCATCATCGCCACGGCGGTTTCGTAGCCGAACGAGCCGCCACCGTGACCGATATCGAAGATCACACCACGCTCGCGCGCCGCGCGCACGTCGTCCTGCACGCGGCCGTCGCCGGTGATCGGCGCGTTCGGAAACGGGCGATAGCAATGGGTCAGGATGTCGCCCCTGCGCAATCGCGGCATCACCTCGCTGCGATAAGGCGGCGGATGATCGAGATGCGCCATCACCGGCACGCCGAGATGATCGGCGACTTCCAAGCCCATATCGAGCGGCGCCAGACCGGACTCGCCCGACGCCGATTTGCCGACGCGCACTTTGATGCCGACGATGAGGTCCAGGTTTTCTCGGCCGATATCGCGGCAAGCGCGCGGATGCAGCAGGCGCAAATCTTCGCACTCGCCGACCATCACATAGGGGCTGAAGGCGAAAATGCCGGGATAGGAGATGTTCATGAACGGCAGGATGCGCACGTCGGCGCGCCGGATAATGTGCTCGCGGAAACCCGGCAGATTGCCGGGCCCGGCGGTGCCCGCATCGATCAATGTCGTGCAGCCGGCACGGCGCGCATAGGCATCCGGATCGACGCCGATCGACGTGCCGCCCCAATAAACATGCGTGTGCAGGTCGATCAGACCGGGCGTGACGATCTTACCCGATACGTCGCGCGTGTCCGCCGCGGGCCCCAAATTCGGACCGACCGCCGCCACGCGGCCATCCTTGAACGCGACGTCGCTGACCGCATCGATCCCTTGCGCGGGATCGATCACCCGCCCGCCCATAAGCACCAAGTCGAACATCGCTACACTCCCCGGTTACCGGCCTCACGGCTCTTTTCCGAACCAAGGCTAGAGCATCGGTGAAATTTCTTCGAGCGGGAAGCGGACGGTAATGCCGAGCACCGCGCAAATTCCGGGTTACCAGCGGCGCGCCAACGGCGCAAAGATTTCAAGGAATTCGGGCGTACCGCAGGCGAAGCGCAGCTTGTCGTCGAGCGCGATCTTGTCCCAATCGAGCGTCGTCTCGGCGCCGAGTTCGGCGAGGATCGGCACCATCGCCATCAAATCCCAGGTCGAGATGCCAAGACCGAGATAGCCATCGACGGCACCCGTCGCCACGTCGATCAAGCCGGTGACGGCGGAGCCGGTGTTGCGGAACGTCATTCGCGCATCGTCGAGGATGAAGCGCAGCGCTTCGGTCTGTTCGGCTGTCGGGATCGAGGGATGGAAGCCGACGCTGCACGCCGCCTTCGTGCGATCGAGCCCAACGCGCTTGGGCAGTGCCTTGCCGTTCAAGCGCACGCCCTGCCCCGGCCCGCCAATCATCAACTGATCGCGCTCGGGAACATAAACCGCGCCGAAGCGCGGCTGAGTGCCGTCGCGCAAGCCGATCGACACCGCCCAATGGTCGCTGCCGCGCAGGAAATTGAACGTGCCGTCGATCGGATCGACGATCCAGGCGCGCCCCGAGCGCGAATGCTCGGCGACACCTTCCTCGCCGAAAATCCCGTCGCCAGGAAAGGCGGCGCGCAGACGCGTACCGATCAATTTCTCGACCTCGCGATCGGCCTCCGACACCAGATCGAGATGGCCCTTGGATTCGATCGTCAAACCCGACAGACGATCGAAATACCGGGCGGCAAGCGCGCCCGCCTCGCAGATGATCGGTTCGAGAGCGTCGTACATGGATCTAACGGATACCGGCGCGCATGAAGCTTTGCACGAATTGGCGCTGGAACAGCAGGAACGCG
>JAIUNH010000111.1 GCA_020161965.1 Pseudomonadota bacterium | reverse complement strand
GGAAAGGCATAGCCGGGAAGCCCGCGCAGCGCTTTGGCGATCTTGCCGAGCGATACGCCGCTTTCCTTCGGCACGCCGGCGACATGCGCGTAACCTTCGGTGATGACGATATCCGCTTCGGCGGCTTCCAGCATGCCGGCGGCGGCTTTGATCGCCTTGGCGCGGACTTCGCGCGTCGCAAGCAGCACCGACGATCCCGCCGTCACCGTCTGGCGGCTGGCGAAGCCGCCGAACCCCATCGACACGAAACCGGTATCGCCGGTCACGACATCGACGGCGGTGGGATCAACGTCCAGCGTATCGGCGCAGATTTGCGCCAGCGCCGTCTTCAACCCCTGCCCCATCGCCAGCGCGCCGGTATAGATCGACACGCGTCCATTCGGCATCACGCGCACCAAACCGGACTCGAACGGTCCGCGCCCCGTGCCCTTCACCGCATGCGCGATGCCGATCCCGAGACGCCGCCCTTGCGCGCGGGCGGCCACGCGGCGCGTTTCGAACCCCGCATAGTCGATCGCGGCGAGGCCCTTCGCCTGGCAAGCGGGATAATCGCCGCTGTCATAGACGATGGCCGCGCCCGCGCGCGTTTTCATCGGCGTGGCATAGGGCATCATGTCGGCGCGGACGAGATTGCGCGAACGCACCTCCGCCCGGTCGAGACCGAGGGTATGCGCGACCTTGTCCATCAACCGTTCCATCGCGAAGCACCCTTGCGGATAGCCCGCCCCGCGCACCGGAATCACCGGCGGCAGATTGGTGCGCGCGAGCGACACGTCCAGCCGATAGGCCGGCACGACATAGGCGCCGGGCATCGATACCGATGCGTTGAACGGCACGTTGATGCTGTGCGGCGCGTAGGCGCCTTGATCGTGGATCAGCGCGCCGCGCACGCCCAGAATGCGCGCCTCGGCATCGACCGCGATCTCGACGTTCCAGAACTGGTCGCGATCTTGGATCGCGGCAATGAAATGCTCGCGCCGATCTTCGACCCATTTGACCGTCGCGCCCAATATCGTCGCGGCGGCGGCGACCGCGACATCTTCGGGATAGACCATGTATTTGGCGCCGAACCCGCCGCCGACATCGGGCGCGATCACGCGCACCGCATCTTCCGACAGGTCGAGCAGATCGGCGAGCGTGTCGCGCAGTTCGTGCGACATCTGGGTCGAAGACCAGACCGTCAGCATCTTCGCGGCCGCGTCGAAGCGCGCG
This sequence comes from Pseudomonadota bacterium, assembly GCA_020161965.1. Classification (GTDB taxonomy): domain Bacteria; phylum Pseudomonadota; class Alphaproteobacteria; order CACIAM-22H2; family CACIAM-22H2; genus Tagaea. Next base: position 8,310 of record JAIUNH010000111.1, on the reverse strand, counting down.
AGCGTGCCGCGCCCTTCCATCGGCTGTGCGCTGCCGCGATGCTGCACCAGATCGGCGCGGATCACATGCGCCGCCTTCGCGAAAGCCGCCTCGCAATCGCCGTAACCGGTCGTGAAGCGTTTGAACAGATTGTCGCGATCGTCGTTGCAAGCGACGGGCGTCCCGTCTTTCAACGCCACCACGGGATCGACAACCGGCGCCAGCGGTTCGTACTCGACGGTGACGAGATCGACCGCATCCTCGGCGCGCGCGCGGCTTTCGGCGATCACGATCGCGACCGCCTCGCCGACATGCAGCGCTTCATCGCCCGGTAGAATGCGCGGCATCGCTTCGGCCGCCATCTGCCCGACCGGAAAGGCAATCGGCAGCCGCGTCGCGGTCAACACGCGCGCGAGATCCGCACCGGTCAGGATCGCGCGCACGCCCTCGAGCTTCGCGGCGTCGCCCGTATCGATGGATAAAATCTTCGCATGGGCATGCGGACTGCGCACGAAGGCCGCGTGCAGCGTGCCCGGCAAGGCGATGTCGTCCAGGAACCGGCCCGCACCCGTCAGCAAGGCGCGATCTTCGACGCGGCGCAGGCGCGCGCCCATTTTCACGGGGCCGGTCATGCCGCGACACCTTCGCGCATGCGCGCCGCCGCATCGAGCGCCGCCGTGACAATGTTCTGATAGCCCGTGCAGCGGCAAAGATTGCCCGAGAGCACGTCGCGCAAGGTTTCCGCGTCGGGCGACGGGTCTTCGCGCAGATAGGCGGTCAAGGTCATCAAAATGCCGGGCGTGCAGAAGCCGCATTGCAGCCCGTGCCGTTCCCAGAACGCCTGCTGCAACGGATGCAGCTTGTCGCCTTGCGACAGACCTTCGATCGTTTCGACCGCAGCACCGTCGGCTTGTGCGGCCAGCATCAAGCAGGATCGCGTCACCACGCCGTCGACGATGATCGTGCACGCCCCGCAACTGCCGTGTTCGCAGCCAACATGCGTGCCGGTCAGCGCCAGATCGTGGCGCAGGAAATCGGCGAGATTGGTGCGCGGCTCGGCCGCGCCCTTGCAGGGCACGCCGTTGACCGTCAGCGCGATATCGATGCGCGAAGCGGTCATGCCGCCCCCAGGCTGCAGCGTTCCAACGCCGTCGCCAGCGCGCGGCGGACGATCGCGGGCGCCAAACGCCGCCGATACGACGCGGGCGCTTGCGGATCGTCGAGCGGATCGATTTCTTGCGTCGTCCGCGCGGCTTCGACCAGCGCCGTAGTGTCGGGTTGCCGACCGGTCAGAAGTTTTTCGGCGGCGGTTAGACGAAACGGCGTCGGCGCCAGACCGCCGATCGCGATCGCGATGCGGGCGATCGTGCCGTTGGGCGATAGTTCGACCAAAACACCGCAGGCAACGATCGCGAAATCGCCATGGCGGCGCGCGAACTCGACGAAGGCGCTGCCATGCCCCGGCCGCCAGACCGGAAATTCGATCGCGGTCAGCATCTCCCCCTCCGCCAACGAAGGCGTGAGCAGCCCCGCGGGGAAATCCGCCATCGCGACTTCGCGCGCACCGGCCGCATTTTCGATGCGCAGCGTCGCATCATGGGCCAACGCGACGACGGGCAATTCGGCCGCGGGATCGAGATGGCAAAGCGAACCGCCGATCGTGCCGCGCCCGCGCGTCGCGTAATGCCCGATCTGCGCGATCGCTTCGGCCATCAATGGCAGGTGCGTGGCGATCAACGGCGATTTCTCGAGCGCGCGCTGGCGCGTCATCGCGCCGATCACGATCGCGTCAGATGTCGCCTCGATCCCAGCGAGATCGGCGATACGGTTGATGTCGATCACGTCGTCGGGAAACGCGACGCGGAAATTCAGCATCGGCAGCAGCGACTGACCGCCCGCGAGAATTCGCGCCGACGGCATCGCCGACAGCAATTTCAGCGCTTCGGTTCGCGAACTCGGTCGGTGGTAGCGAAACGTCGGCGCTTTCATGACGACGAAGGAATCCTCCTTTCGGCGTTGATCGGGACACCGAAACGAGGCGTACTCCGCAAGGAGCATGCCATCGCCGCGATAGGCGCTGGAAAGCGCTCCAAAATCATACTGAATGATGAATTCAAAAATCGATTTAGCTATTTCATGCAGCTATTTAGTTTGTTTAACTCGGCCATTTCCTGACGCAATTTTAGGCGTCGAGGCAGGCCATGCATATTTTTGGCGCAAGCGCACCGCGCAATCGAAATGTATGCCCGGAAAATGCCGGGCATAGCGCTTGCTAAGTCTCCGCCTCGTAACCGAAAGGGATGCGGCCGAACATGACCGATCTACGCGACGGACTTGATATACGGCCGCTGGACGCGGGCTTCGGTGCGCGCATCTTCGGTCTCGCGCATTTGCCCGATGGGCGCCAACGCGCCGCGATCCAAGCGGCACTCGACGAATACGCTGTCGTCGCGATTGACGGCCAACAACTCGACCGTGCCGCACTCGTCGCCTTCACACGCCAGTTCGGCGAACCGGTACGCCATCAAGTCGCCGAGTATCTGGCGGGCGACAATCCCGAAGTGATGATCCTGTCGAATAATTTCGATGCGGACGGAAAGCGGTTGGGCGCGCCGAACAACGGCATTTTCTGGCATTCCGACCAGATCCATCAGCGCGTCCCCGTGAACTACACGCTGCTTTACGGCCACGCAGTGCCGGGCGAAGGCGGCGACACGCTGTTCGCCGATATGCGCGCCGTGCTCGACGCCCTTCCCGCCCCGATCCGCGCGAAACTCGAAGGCCGCAACGTCGTCCATAGTTTTCGCGCAAGCTACGAAAAGAATTACATCGAGGCCGAGCCTTTGACCGAAGCACGCCGCGTCGCCAATCCGGACGTGCCACACCCCGCCTTTCGCACCCATCCGGCAACGGGGCGCAAATCCGTCTATATCGATCCTGATTCCGCAATCGCCGTCGAAGGCCTGACGCCGGCCGAAAGCGACGAAACGCTCGCTTTCGTGTTCGACTTCCTCGAACGAGCGGAATTCGTCTATCGCCATCGCTGGAAGCGCGGCGACCTGGTCGTCTGGGACAATCGCTGCTTGATGCACCGCGCGACGAGCTACGACGAGACGGTCGAACGGCGCATCATGTGGCGAACCCAGACGAAGGGCACGGCGCCGTTTTGAGGTCGTCGTGGAATTCCTGACAATCCCCGAGATCGTCAAAGCGGCAATCGCCAAACTGCCGCCGACGCATTGGCATTATCTGTCGGGCGGCGCCGACAGCGAGGCGACGTTGCGCCGCAATCGCGCGGCACTCGAAGCGATCGGCTTTCGCCAACGCGTCTTGCGCGACGTGTCGAAAATCGATTGCGGCGGCGAATTATTCGGGCAGCGCTGGCGATTACCGATCGTGCTCGCCCCGATCGGCGGATTGGCGCTCATCGATCCCGAAGGCGGCCTCGCCGCCGCGAAGGCGGCCGAAACCTTCGGTATCCTGCCCTTCACCAGCGTGATGGGCTTCCCCGCCCTTGAAGTCGTCGGCGCGAACACGTCGGTGCGCCCGGTGTTCCAGCTTTATGTGCGCGGCGACCGCGCTTGGATCGGCGACGTGATCGGCCGCGCGCGCGAAGCCGGGTTTCGCGCGCTGTGCCTGACGGTCGATACGGCCCTTTACGGACGGCGCGAACGCGATCTCGAGGCGCGTTTCTCGCCGGCATCGGCGATCGACCGGCCGGAGGTCGCGCATCTGCTCGGCCGCGACGGCGATCTGCGCCAAGCGGCGGTCGATTGGGACATGCTCGCTTATATCGTCTCGATCTCCGGCATGCCGGTTGTGCTGAAAGGCGTGATGGAAGCCGACGACGCGCGGCGCGCGGTCGACGCGGGCGTGGACACGATCTACGTTTCCAATCACGGCGGAAGGCAACTCGACTACGCGCCGGCAACGATCGAGGTTCTGCCCGAGATCGTCGAAGCGGTGAAGGATCGCGCACAGATCATTCTCGACGGCGGCGTGATGCGCGGCAGCGACGTAATCAAAGCCATGGCGCTGGGCGCGAATGCGGTCGGGCTCGGCAAGTTACAGGCCTATGCGCTAGCGGCGGGCGGTGCCACTGCCCTGGTCCGCGCACTGGAAATTCTCGAAATCGAGATCCGCACCGCGCTGGGATTGATGGGCATAACCTCTTTTGCCGAGATTTCGTCCCGTGTACTGCGCCCTTTGCGTTCAATACCGGCCGCTTGATTCAGCTGACGGCGATCGTAAAGCGGCATCTCTGTCTCTGGATACCATCGCGCCCCAATGGGTCTCATCTTCGTCGTCGACGGCACGCCATTCCTGAACAAAACCGAGAACTTCGGTTTTGTTCGTTGCCTGCCCGGAAATGGCGGCTTCGGCCAAAGCCGATTTCATCCCATAAGGATTTCGGTTCCGTATCCTGGCCGTGGTCGACGACTTTACGAAGGAAAGTCCGGCGACCGTGCCGGACATATCGACCTCCGGTCGGCGCTTGGTCGCCGAATTGGATCGCTACCCGCGCCGCTTCGCGCCGACATCGATCGTGGATATCCTCGCCCATATTCGGGCGCAAAATCGGCCGACGCGGTGTTACCCAGCGTCCAACCGAAATATCGATTTTGCGACGTTGCGGTCGAAGCGGCTAACTCGGGAAAAGCTCGCCGAGTTGCGCGACCTGCGCTTGGGTCAGATAGCTGAGCGCCTTGGGACCATTGAGGAGCAGATAGAGCTTTGCCGTCTCCTCCAACTCCTCGACCGAGTAGACCGCGTCGTCGAGCGACTTGCCCGCAACCACCGGCCCGTGATTGGCGAGCAGCACGGCGCTGTGCTTTTCGGCCAACGCCGCGACGGCATCGGCGAGCGATCGTTCTCCCGGCGGGTAGTAAGGGACGAGCGGCAGCTTGCCGATGCGCATCACATAATACGCGGTGATCGGCGGCAGCACGTTGGCGGTATCGTCGTGGCACATGCACGACACCGCGACGCAATGCGTGGAATGCAGATGCACGATCGCCTTTGACGTCGGGCGTTTGCGATACATCGCCAGATGCAAAAACGCTTCCTTCGACGGCTTATCGCCGCCGACATGGGTGCCGTCATCCGCGACCTTGGAGATACGCGCAGGGTCGAGACGGCCGAGGCAGGAATTGGTCGGCGAGATCAGAAACCCGCCATCGATCCGCGCGCTGATATTGCCCGAGCTGCCATGCGCGTAACCGCGCGCGTAAAGGGATTCGCCGTGGCGCGCGATCCAGTCGCGGATCGTGTTTTCGCTGCCGCCCGAGCCTTCCGCCATCGTCCTAGCCCCTTCCCTTGCCGGTCGCGAGGGCGCCGAGCGCCGCCGCGAAAAAATCGTCCGCGCCGAAATTGCCGCTTTTGAGCGTCAAGCGATAGGGCGATGCGCCCGCGACGGTCAAGATCGGCACGCCGGGATCGATCTCCGGCCCGACGCGCATCGTCGAAACGCCCAATGCCGAGACCACGGCGCCGGAAGTTTCGCCGCCGCCGATCGCCAAACGCGTGAAGCCCGCGTCGCGCAACGCCACCGCCAGCTTGCCGAAGAAGGTTTCGAGCGCGTCGGCCGCGACCGTCGTACCGTAGCGCTGCTGTGCGGCGCGCACCTCGGCGGGATCGGCACTCGAATAGATCAGCGGCGATTTATCTTTATTGGCGCGGGCGAAATCCAACGCCGTCGCCACATCCGCCCGCTTGGCGATCACGTCGTCCGCGGAAACAACCAATGTCGGATGCGACGCGGCATGCGCCTTCACCTGGCGGCGCGACGCTTCCGAGCACGAGCCGCACAAAGCGACGCCAGCGCCGGCGATCGACGGTTCGGCGGTCGGCTTCGCGGCCTTGCCGCTTTTGACGAAATTCGCCGCAAGGCCTTTGCCGATCCCCGAGCCGCCGGTGACGAGAATGTCGTCGGCGACGGCTTCGCCCAAGACCAAAAGATCCGCATCGTCGACCGCGTCGGTCACAGCGAAGCCCTGGCCCTTGGCGATGGCGGCGTCGAGGGCCGCACGCACGGCGGCAGCACCCTTCTTGACGGTTTCGTAGCCGACGAGACCGACCGGCACGGTCGTTTGATACGACAGCCAGCGGCGAATATCGGAATCGGTCATCGGCGTCAGCGGATGATTGCGCATGCCCGACTCAGCCAGCGGCGTGCCGTTGACGAACAGATTGCCTTGATACAGCGTGCGGCCAAGCGAGGGCGCCACCGGGCAAACGATCGCGATCTTGGCGCCAAGTCTTGCGCGCAACGCCTCGGCGACCGGACCGATATTGCCGTCCTTCGTGGAATCGAAGGTCGAGCAATACTTGAACAGAAATTGTTCGCAGCCCGCCGCGATCAACCATTCCAGCGCCGCCAGAGATTCGCGCACCGCATCGGCGACGGGGGTCGTGCGGGTCTTCAGCGAAACCACCAACGCATCGCAATCGGGTGCAGCCCCTTGCGGCACGCCGACCGACTGAACCGTCGCCATACCGCCGCGCACCAGCGTATTCGCGGCGTCGCTCGCACCGGTGAAATCGTCGGCGATCACGCCTAGCCGCATCGCATCCTCCCCCTTGTCGCCGCGCGTCAGACGATTTCGCGCACGCGTTCCCACGTATTGTCGAGATGCCGGACGACGAGCGCCACCAATTTATCGGGGTCGCGCGCCTCGATCGCGGCGATCATCGCCTCGTGCTCCGCGACGGCCGCCGCCCATTTCGTCGCCCCTTCGTGGCCCACGAAGCGGATGCGGCGCAAGCGCGATTGGATGCTTTCATGCGTCGCGGCCAGAAACGCGTTGCCCGACAGCGCCACCAGCCGCGTGTGGATGGCTTGGTTGCATTTATAGTAGTCGAGCCGGTTGCCGCGCGCGTAATGGCGCATCATTTCGTCGTGCAGCGCGCGCAGAGCGGCGATGTCGGAATCGGTCGCGTTCGCGCAAGTCTGGCGCGCGGCCAGCGTTTCCAGCGCGGACAGCACTTGCAGCATGTCGCGCAATTCGGCGGCGCCGAATTTCTTCACAACGGCGCCGCGACCGGGCACGAGTTCGAGCAAGCCCTCGCTCGCCAGGAATTTCAGCGCCTCGCGCAGCGGCGTGCGCGAGATCCCCAGCAACTTGCCGAGTTGCCCTTCATGAATGCGGGCCCCCGGCGGCAATTGCCCCTCGATAATCATGTCGCGCACGCATTCGACGATCTCGTCATGCATCGTCCGCCGGGCGATCGGGCGCGCGCGGGATGGGGCAATCATCTCGTGAGCCGGTTCGGTCATCGCGACATTTCCAAAAATTTACCAATTAATTTCAGTTACTAGAGTAATCTTTAATTCCTGTATGCAGCATACTAGTAGAATTCGAGCGGAGCAGCTATAGGTTCCCAAATCGCCCGAGGGGACTCGCCATGACCGGTCAAAGCCAGAAATCCGATAAGCCGACGATCGCCTTGGCCATCGGCGATCCGGCCGGGATCGGCGTCGAATTGACGGCCCGTCTGATCGCCGATCCGGAGATCCGCTCGGCGGCGAATGTGATCGTCGTCGGCGATCGCCGCGTGTTGGAACAGGGCCATCGCGAAGCCGGTCTCGCGCCGGATTTCGACATCGTCGCGACACCGGCGCCTGGCCTCCGCCCCGTTCTGCTCGATCTCGGCCATCTCGATCCCGCCGCGATCAAGCCCGGCGTCGCGCAACCCGCGGGTGGCGCCTTCGCACTGCGTAATTATCAAGTCGCGTTGGAACTGGCGCGCGACGGCAAGGCGGATGCGGTGTGCTTCACGCCCTTCAACAAGGCGGCGATGCGCATGGCGCGGCCGAGCTACGACGACGAGATCGGCTTCACCTGCGAAATTCTCGGCCTGCCCGCCAATCATCCCGCGCGCGAGTTCAACATTCTGGAAGGCTTATGGAACGCGCGCATCACGTCGCATGTGCCGCTTTCCGCCGTCGTGGGATTGATCACGCAGGATGCGGTGCTGGGCGGGTTGCGTTTGACCGATCGCGCGTTGCGCGAAGCGGGCTTGGCCGCACCGCGTATCGCGGTCGCCGGCCTCAATCCGCATGCGGGCGATGGCGGCTGCTTCGGCCATGAAGACGACCAAATCATCGCGCCCGCAGTCGTTGCCGGCAAAGCCGAAGGCATCGACGCAACCGGTCCTTTCCCGCCCGATATCGTGTTCGTGCGCGCGACCAAGGGCGAGTTCGATGCGGTGCTGACCATGTATCACGACCAAGGTCAGATCGCGATGAAGCTGCTCGGCTTCGAACGCGGCGTGACGTTCATGGGCGGCTTCCCGTTCCCGATCTGCACACCCGCCCACGGCTCGGCCTAC
>JAIUNH010000110.1 GCA_020161965.1 Pseudomonadota bacterium | reverse complement strand
AACTCGTTCTTCCCGCGCGCCGCGCGCCCCGGCAAGGTGCAGGTCGAAAGCCGCTTCCCGGCGGCGACGATCGACGCGCTCAAGACCAAGGGCCACGACGTGGAAGTCGGCGGCGAATGGTCGCTGGGCCGCAACGCGGCGGCGAAGAAGGAAGGCAAGTTGCTGAAGGCGGCGGCAACGCCGCGCTTGCAGCAGGCCTACGCCGTCGGCCGTTGAGCGGCGCGTTCGGCGGCACGGAGCTGCTCGCCCTCGCCTCGGCCGTCGCCTGGGCGAGCGGGCTCAATCTCTACGCCGCCGTGCTCGCGCTTGGCGTTATGCAGCATACCGGCATCGTGGCGTTGCCGGGCGAGCTTGCCCTCGTCGCACGCCCCGAAGTGATGGCGATTGCGGGCATTCTCTATCTGGCGCAATTCGTCGCCGATAAAATCCCCGGCGCGGATACGCTGTGGGACACGGTCCATACGTTCATCCGCATTCCGGCGGGGGCGTTTCTGGCGGCGGCCACCGTGGGCGACGCCGATACGGGGCTGAAACTCGCCGCCGCACTGGCGGGTGGCGCGCTCAGCCTCGGCACGCATGCGACGAAGGCCAGTGGCCGCCTTTTCGTCAACGCGCACGCGCCGATCGTCGGGACCGGGGCCGCATCGCTGGCCGAAGATGCGGCGGTGATCGCCGGGCTTTATTTCGCGATCATGAATCCGCTGTGGTTCCTGGCCGCACTCGCCCTCGGCATCGTGGCGATGGCGGTCATTCTGTGGTTCCTCGCGAAATTCCTGCGCTTTCTGGCGCGGCGGATCGCGGGGCTGTTCAGTTCAACTGCGCCGCGAAATCCTTGAACAGGTCATGGGCGTCGAGTGCCGTCTCGAGATCGAGATCGCGCCACGCCTGACCGTTCCGCAGTTGCATCAGGAAATCGCGCCAGAATTCGCGTTTTCCCGGGATGTCGTCATCCCAGGCCGCATCGAATAGCTTCTTGGCCGAAACCGCATCGCCCGAATAGACGAGTTCGAGCGCGTAGCGCCACACGACCGAGGGCGGATTTTCCGGCGTGTCGCCGGGGGCCCGCGCATCGATCGCCGCATAGACGCCGCCGGCATTGCGCCATTTGACCAAGGCCGCGCGCGCATCGTCGGTCCAGCGTTCGATCAAACCCGGATCGCGCGCATAGCGGCCGAGCGAGTCCGGCTCGACCTCGTAGCGCGTACCCGTCCAACCGAGATGCAGCGTGGGCACGGGCGACAGATGATAAGGCGCGTTCCAGCCCATGAAGGCGTAGTCGGAGAATTGAACGCGCAACGCCGCCGTCTCGCCGCTTTCGTCGGAGCCCGCATAGGTGTCGCCCAGCCCGATCGTCTGGAGCGAGAAATAGGGGGCGAGCACGAAGGCGTGCAGGCGCGCACCCTGCCCCGTCGCCGCGTTCTGCGCGTCGATCAGCAGATCGGGGCCTTCGCCCCAATCGCGCTCGCGATAGGCGATCACGCTGTAGCGGTCGGCGGTGGAGAGATAGACGATCCGCCCGCGCCGCTCGGCGACGAAGATCGCCGGATGTTCGGGGGTCGCGGCGTAGATGGTGAAGATATGGCCCTTCAGCGTGAAGCGCTGGGGGACCGGTTCCTGCGTGCGCCGCTCGCTGAGGCGTTCCCAAATCAGCCAGTCGAATGTCGGGAGTGCTTGCGTTTGCATCTGCGCGGACGCCATCGGCGCGCCCGCCAGAAGCAGCATCAGACCCGCCAGAATTCCGCCGATCGTCTTGCGCATATCGCCCTCCATAAGCGGCCTAAAACCGGCGCGGTCGTTCGACCGTGCCGCCTCCGCCGTTTCGAGAGCGTTTCCTCTAAAAGAAGTGGTGTGCCCTTCTGTCTTCGCAAGTGCAGCATAGGTTTGCATACACCGTGCCGGGCGACGACTCGCCCGAATGCGGTAATTAAATACGTTAATGCCGCGTGATTAGGCAAATCCCGGCCACCCCGGGGCAAGATGACTCATTTGCCCGCGTTTTAGCCATGGCGGCTGACGTTGCCTCGTACCCCGGACATTGGCACTCTCCGCCCCGCATGACACCCCATATCGACGACGGATTCGCCCGATGACCGCCCTTGCCCGCGACCGCGCCATTGGAGTCATTGGGGCGGGGACAATGGGAGCCGGCATCGCCCAAGTCGCCGCGGCCGCCGGTCATCGCGTGAAGCTGCTCGACGCGCGCGCCGGTGCCGTCGACGACGCGCTGCGCAATATGGGCAAGGCGCTCGACGGTCTCGTGGCCAAGGGCAAGATCGGCCAGGACAAGCGCGACGCGATCCTCGCGCGCATCGAACCGGCCGAGGCCTATATCGATTTCGAAGTTTGCGATTTGGTGATCGAGGCGATCGTCGAAGACCTCGCCGTCAAACGCCAATTGCTCGCCGAGCTCGAAGCCGTGGTCGGCGAGAACTGCATCCTCGGCTCCAACACTTCGTCGATTTCGATTTCGGCGATGGCCAAGGACATGCGCCTGCCCGGCCGCTTGGTCGGGTTCCATTTCTTCAACCCCGCCCCGATCATGGCGCTGGTCGAGATCGTGTCGGGCCTTGCGACCGACGCGAGCGTCGCGCAAACCGCATTCGATACCGCCGCCGCTTGGGGCAAATCGCCGGTGCATGCGACGTCGACGCCGGGCTTCGTCGTCAATCGCTGCGCAAGGCCGTTCTATGCCGAAGCGTGGCGCTTGCTGGTCGAACGCGCGGCCGATCCCGCGACCATCGACGCCGTGATGCGCGAATGCGGCGGCTTCCGCATGGGGCCGTGCGAATTGATGGACATGATCGGCCACGACGTGAATTTCGCCGTGACGAATTCCGTCTACGATTCGTATTTCAAAGATCCGCGCTACGCGCCGTCGGCGATGCAGGCCGAGATGGTCGCCGCCGGCAGGCTGGGGCGTAAATCGTCGCGCGGCTTCTACGATTACGCCAAGGGCGCGACGATGCCCGAGGCCGCGACCGAACCCGCCGCCGCCCCGCCGAAGCAAATCGTGTTCGAAGGCGAACTCGAACATTTCGACGCGTTGGAAAAGCGCGCCAAGGATGGCGGCCTGCCCGTGCATCGCCGCCCGGCGGGCGAACGCGGCGACGTGATCCTGCTCGATGGCGTGGCCTTGCGCCTTTCCGACGGGCGCACGGCCACTTTGCGCGCGGCGGAAACGGGCGAGCGCGAACTCGTGCTACATGATTTGGCGCTCGACGATGCCACCGCGACGCGCATGGCGATCGCCGTCGCCGATCAATCGCGCGGCGAAGCGGCCGCACTGGCCACCGCGTTTTTCCAAGGCTGCGGGATGAAGGTTTCGCTGATCGACGATGCACCCGGTTTGATCGTGATGCGCACACTGGCCATGCTGGTCAACGAAGCATTAGAAGCCGTGCAACATGGCGTCGTCTCCGCTGAAGGCGTGGACGTCGCGATGACCAAGGGCGTCAATTATCCCAAGGGCCCCTTCGCCTGGGGCCGCGCGGTCGGCCTGCCGCATATCCAAGCCACACTCGACAACCTCGCCCGCCATTACGGCGAGGATCGCTATCGCGCCGCATCGCGCTTGCGCCGCCTCGTCGCGCGCGAAAACTAGGTTCATCGTTCAAGGACACGCCAACATGACCGAAGCCTTTATCGTCGACGCGATCCGCACGCCCATCGGCCGCTATGCCGGCGCCCTCTCCGGCGTGCGCGCCGACGACCTCGCCGCGATTCCGTTACGCGAACTCGTGAAGCGCAATCCGGGTGTGGATTGGGCGGCGATCGACGACGTGATCTATGGCTGCGCCAATCAGGCGGGCGAGGATAATCGCAACGTTGCGCGCATGGCGGCGTTGCTGGCTGGCCTGCCGGTCGGCGTGTCGGGCACGACGATCAACCGCCTGTGCGGTTCGGGCCTCGACGCTGTCGGCACGGCCGCGCGCGCCATCAAGGCGGGCGAAGCGGATTTGATCGTCGCGGGTGGTGTCGAAAGCATGAGCCGTGCGCCCTTCGTCATGGGCAAGGCGGAAACCGCCTTCTCGCGCGACGCGGCGATCTACGACACGACGATCGGCTGGCGCTTCGTGAATTCGCTGATGAAAAAGGCGCATGGCGTGGATTCGATGCCGGAGACGGCCGAGAACGTCGCCGTCGATTTCAACGTCTCGCGCGCCGATCAAGACGCGTTCGCACTTCGCAGCCAGCAGCGCGCGTTGGCCGCGCAAGCTTCCGGCCGTCTCGCCAAGGAAATCGTCGCCGTCGAAACCCGCAAGGGCAAGGAGATGGTCACGGTGTCGCGCGACGAACATCCGCGCGACACGACGATCGAAACGCTCGCCAAGCTCAAAGCCTTCGTAAAGCCGGACGGCTCGGGCACCGTGACGGCGGGCAACGCGTCGGGCGTCAATGACGGGTCGGCCGCTTTGCTCATCGCGTCCGAAGCAGCGGTGAAGAAGTTCGGCCTGACGCCCAAGGCCCGCGTGATCGGGGCCGCCGCCGCCGGCGTGCCGCCGCGCATCATGGGCATCGGCCCGGTCCCGGCGACGCAGAAGCTGCTCGCGCGCTTGGGCTGGAAGATCGGCGATATCGACGTGATCGAGCTCAACGAGGCTTTCGCGGCGCAGGCTTTGCCGGTACTGCGTCAATTGGGCCTGCCCGACGACGCCGCGCATGTGAATCCCAACGGCGGCGCTATCGCGCTCGGCCATCCGCTGGGCGCTTCGGGCGCGCGTCTCGCCTTGACCGCGATGTACGAATTGCACGAGCGTGGCGCCAAGCGCGCGCTGGCCACGATGTGCATCGGCGTGGGCCAAGGCATCGCGCTGGCGCTGGAGAAAGCCTAACCCGCGCAGTAATCGCGCCAGAGGCGGCGATACGCCGCCTCGACCTCGCGGATATGCGCGGCACTTTCGAATAGCGTCGACGCGCGAAAACGATCGCGCAAGGTGCGGCGAATTTCGTCGAGCCTTGCGGGATCGTGCGCGAGCTTGACCGCCGCCGCGACGTAACCGTCTTCGTCGGCGCCGACCAAATCGCCCAGGCCCAAACGCGTCATGATGCACAGCGTCAGGCGGCCGAAGACCGGCGGCCCCGCTTCGGAAATCGTCGGCACGCCCATCCACGCCGCCGAACCCGTCGTGCGCCCGCCATTGAACGGCACACAATCGAGCAGCGCGTCGACATCCGCGAATTGATCCCAATACGCCCCGCCATCGGCATGGCCGCGGATTTCGACGCGCGAGACGTCAAGCCCGAACGCCGCCCAGGTATCGCGCATGCGCGCTTCCTCCGCGCGGTCGAAACGCTCGGGAATTTTCACCATCAAGCGCGCTTGCGGCACTTCGGCCAATACGCGCGCCCAGCGGCGCAACGTCGCGGGTGAGATTTTCGCCACGCGATTGAAGCTGCCGAACACGATCGGCGCGCCACCGCGCGCGCGCGGCGGCGGTTTGATCGGCGCGTCGGGCAGGAACGACGTGGTGTAATAGCCGCCCGGCAGATCGACGATCCGATCGCCCGACAGCGACGCCAAAGCGCCGTCGCCGGAGATCCAGCGATCGGCGATGAACGCGTCGCAAGCGGCGATGCCCGCCGACGGCGATTGGCACAGATACTCGACCTGCACCGGGGCGGCGCGGCGCGCGAACACGGCCAAGCGGTTCTGCTGCCAATGCCCCATCGTGTGGACCAGAATATCGATGCCGTCGGCGCGGATCTTCGCGGCCAAAGCGCGATCGTCGAGCGCGCCCGCATCGGTCCAGAAATCGGCATAGCCGCGAAGCTCGTCGGTGATCGCATCGCGCTCGGGCATCGTCGCGTAGACATGGACGGCGAACGCGGCGCGGTCGTGCAAGCGCAACGCCGTGCGGATCTCGGCCGAGGCGATATGCGCGTAGAGATTCGACGAGAGATAGCCCACGCGCAGTTTGCGTTCGGGATCGCGATCGTTGGCGAATTTCGCGTCCACCGGCCCGGCAAGCGCTTCGACTTTCGCGCCGAATGCGCGGTGTGCGGCGAACAAATCGGCGGCCGGCAGATCCGCATCGAAAGCCAGGGCGATCAACCGGCGCGAGGCGAGATCGGCGCGCGCGGGATCGAGCGCGATCGCGCGATCATAGGCGGCGATGGCATCCTTGGCGCGGCCCCAAACGCCGGTCAGCGCCGTGCCCAAATCGTCCCACGCGCCGAGATTGGCGGGATCGAGCGAAACCGCGCGTTCCAACGCTTGCGCCGCCGGGACGGGCCATGCCGCGAGCAAACGCACATGACCCAAATTGCGCCACAGATTGGCGTCGTTCGGCGCCAATTCCACCGCGCGTTCGAACGCGGCGGCGGAAAGGTGATAGCGCGCAAGATCGTAATTCGCGAGGGCCGCCCCGGACCACGCCGCAACCTCGTTCGGCGCCTTGCGGCACGCGATATCGAAGGCCGCCAGCGCTTCGGCCCCGCGCCCCATCGCGCGCAATTGGCGCCCCGCGTCGATCAACGCTTCGGGCGGCCATTCTTCCGGCGACGGCGGGCGTTCGGCGTCGGTCATCGAAGCGTCAGCACCAGTTTGCCGATATGTGTGTCGGCTTCCATCGTCGCGTGGGCTTGCGCCGCTTGCGCCATCGGGAAGGTCGCATGGATCAGCGGGCGCACTTTGCCCGCCTCGAGCAACGGCCAGACCTTCGCGCGCAAGGCGGCGGCGATGGCGCCCTTCTGCGCCACGCTGCGCGGCCGCAAGGTGGAGCCCGTATAGGTCAGGCGCTTGCGCATGATCGCGTCGAACGACAACTCGGCCTTGGCGGATTTGAGGAAGGCGATCTGCACGATGCGCCCTTCCACCGCCGCCGCGTCGATATTGCGCGCGATGTAATCGCCGCCGACCATATCGAGAATCAGATCGACGCCGTTGCCGCCGGTGAATTCCTTGGCGACGGCGACGTAATCCTCGTCGCGATAATTGATCGCGCGATCCGCCCCCAGCTTGGTCACGGCCGCGCATTTCTCGGCCGTGCCGCACGTCGCCAGCACCTTGGCACCGAACGCCTTGGCGAGTTGCACGGCGGTCGTGCCGATGCCCGAAGCACCGCCATGGCACAGGAAGGTCTCGCCCGATTTCAAGCCACCGCGCTCGAAAACGTTGGTCCAGACGGTGAAGAAGGTTTCGGGCACCGCCGCCGCTTCGATCATCGAGAAGCCGTTGGGGATCGGCAGACATTGCACGGCCGGCGCCGTGCAGTACTGGGCATAGCCCCCGCCCGCGACCAGCGCGCAAACCTTGTCGCCGATCTTCGGCCAAGTTACGCCCGCCGAAACCGCGACGACGATGCCCGCGACTTCCAGGCCCAGCGTATCGGGCGCCCCCGGCGGCGGCGGATATTTGCCGTAACGCTGCAAAATATCGGGGCGGTTCACGCCGGCGGCCGCGACTTCGATCAGCACTTCCCCCGCCTGCGGCACCGGCACCGGCTTTTGACCGGCGACGAGAACCTCCGGCTTGCCGGGGGCGGTCATCGTGACGGCTTCCATGACGCTGGGGAGACTCATAAACTGGCGACCTCGCTCGGGGGGACGAAAATGGAATTCGACGAACTCGAACCGCGCCATAAATTGGTCAAGCCCAAGGACCTGTCCAATTGGGGTGTCGCGGAACTCGAAGCCTATATAGCGCGTCTGGAAGGCGAGATCGCCCGCGCCAAGGCCGAGATCGCCAAAAAGGGCTCCCACAAGGCCGCCGCGGACGCTTTTTTCAAAAAATAGCGGCGGCGGCGCCGTTCCGGCGCTAAAAACAGGGAACATCTGAAACCCGGAGAGCACGACATGTCGTTGAAAGGCAGAACCGCCCTCGTCACCGGCTCGACCAGCGGCATCGGGCTTGGCATCGCCAAGGCGCTGGCGGCCCAAGGCGCCAACATCATGCTCAACGGCTTCGGCGACGGCGAGACGATCGCCAAGGTCCGCCGCGAGGTCGAAACGCTGGGCGTCAAGACCGGCTATTCCGCCGCCGATATGTCCAAGCCCGCCGACGTCGAGGCGCTGGTCGCCGCGACCGTGAAGGAATTCGGCGCGGTCGATATTCTGGTCAACAATGCCGGCATCCAGCATGTCGCGAATGTCGACGAATTCCCGCTCGATGCGTGGGACCGCGTCATCCAGATCAACCTGACGAGTTGCTTCCAATCGATGCGCGCCGCCTTGCCGCATATGAAGAAGCGCGGCTGGGGCCGCATCATCAACATCGCCTCGGCGCATGGGATCGTCGCGTCGGCGGGCAAATCGGCTTACGTCGCCGCCAAGCACGGGCTGGTCGGCCTGACGAAGGTCGTGGCGTTGGAAACGGCGACGTTGCCCATCACCGCCAACACGATTTGCCCGGGCTGGGTGCTGACCCCGCTGGTGCAAAAGCAGATCGACGCTTTGGCCGAACGCAAAGGCATTTCGGGTGCGGCCGCGAAGGACGAGTTGCTGTCCGAAAAACAGCCCTCGAAGGAATTCGCCACGCCCGAACAGATCGGCGGCCTTGCCGCGTTCCTGTGCTCGCCCGCCGCCGACCAGATTCGCGGCAGCAATTTCTCGATCGACGGCGGGTGGACCGCGCAGTGATCCCGATGCAACGCGACGACGTCACCGAAAAGATCGTCGAAGTCCGGCGCAAAAGTGCCGCTTGGATGGTCCACGCGCTGACCGCGTCGGGTGCCGTCATCGGCCTGCTGGCGTTGATCGCGGTCATCGAAGGCAACCCGCGCGAAGCGTTGCTGTGGCTGGGCCTCGCCTTGATCGTCGACGGAATCGACGGGCCCGTCGCGCGCAAGCTCGACGTCGCCGAACGCCTACCGCGTTTCGATGGCGCGTTGCTCGATCTCGTCGTCGATTACCTCACCTATGTCGTCGTGCCCGCCGTGCTGCTCTGGCAGTTCGAATATCTGGGCGATGGCTGGCTCGCCTCGGCCGCGGCGGGCTGGATCCTGTTCTCCTCGCTCTACATCTTCGCCAATCTCGATCTGAAGACGACGGACAATTACTTCGTCGGCTTCCCGGCGATCTGGAACATCGTGGCGCTTTATATCTACGTGCTGGGCACGCCGGTCTGGTTCAACTTGACCGCCGTCGCGGTGCTGGGTGCCTTCAGCTTCACCAAGGTGAAGTCGATCCACCCCTTGCGCGTGCGCGATTATCGCGCACTGACGCTGACCGCCAGCGGCGTGTGGGTGTTCGGCGCCACCTGGCTGTTGTGGTTCGCACCCGCCGTCAATCCGATCGTCCTGACCGCTTGGATGGCGGCAAGCGCCTGGCTTGTCGGCCTGTCGCTGTGGCGGTCGGTGCGCGGGAACTAACGGTTCCGGATCAACGTGCGCCCGCGCGCCACGCCGATCCCGTCGAGCGATTGGTCGACGCGCACGCTGTAGCGCATCAGATCCGCGCGATGGATCGATTTGCCCGCCATCGCCGCGCGCCCCTGCCGGTCGTAATAGACGAGATGCCGGATCAGGATCGGCGACTTTGCCGGCAGATGCAGCAATTCCATCTCCTCCGGCCCCGACAACGCGGCCTCGATCGTCAG